>NZ_PKIG01000010.1:0-40459 GCF_002860905.1 Streptococcus oralis subsp. dentisani
TTAAACTTATCAAACGAAATGCCTTTGGATTTCGGAACTTTGAAAACTTCAAAAAACGAATTTTTATCGCTCTCAATATCAAAAAAGAAAGGACAAATTTCGTCCTTTCTAGATCTTAGCTTTTCTTCAACCCACTACAGTTGACAAAGAGCCTAAAAAACGAGAGTTTGACTCCCGTTTTATTGATTTTTACCAAAGACATCTCGATAGAGCATTCCTGTTCGTAAAGTCTCTGCGTCCCCTCCTAGCTGGTCCACCAACTCGTAGGCAAAGGCAAGGGCTGTAGAGGGACCTCGACTAGTTGTCAAATGACCATCTACCACTACTGTTTCCTTGACATATTGACCATCAAAGATTTGCTCTTGAACGCCGTCATAACAAGTGTACTGCTTGTTTTTCAATAGCCCTGCCTGATTGAGGGCAATTGGCGCCGCACAAATAGCTGCCAGTTTCTTCCCTTCTTGCTCGAAATTTTGCAATTCTTGAATTAAGGCCTGATTGTCACGCAAATGTGCAGAACCAGGCATCCCGCCAGGAAGGACAATCATGTCATAGTCTGATAAATCACCATCAAAGACACGATCTGCTCTTACTTGGATTGCATGCGAACCTGTCACTTGCTCTTCAAATCCTACCATATCACAAGTAATATTGGCACGACGCAAAACATCCACAACTGTCAAAGCTTCAATTTCTTCAAAGCCCTGAGCCAACATAACTGCTACTTTAACCATGATTTTCTCCTTATTTGATTCGTTTTAATACAACCTTTTTCCGCTTGAATCGGACTTTTCCACTCTTTTCTTCAGCTAGATTGGTTTGATAACTCATCGATAAAAGCAAGCCAACGCCAATCAAGTTACTGATAATAGCCGATCCTCCTTGCGAAATAAAAGGCAAGGGAATCCCAGTCAAAGGAAGCAAGCCCGTCACAGCACCGATATTCTCAAAGATGTGGAAGAGCAACATCATAATCAAACCTGTGGAAATATAGGTGTAGAACTGGTTATTTGATTTAAGAGTAATCTTCAACATACGGTAAATCAGCATGAGGTAAAGGGCAATAACAAGGACAGAGCCAATAAAGCCAAAATCTTCTGCAATCACCGTGAAAATCATATCCGACTCTCGAACTGGAATAAGCAGATTTGAAGCATTAAACCCTTGACCAAATAAGCCACCGCTTCCAATGGCAATCTGTCCTTGAGCCTGCTGATAAGTGGTTGTTTGGGCAAAGTCGAATGGATTGAGCCAAGCCAAAATTCGATTAATTTGGTAGGTCGGCATTCCCAGTTGATGGAGAAAAGCACGACCGCCCTTACTGATAAAAATGGCTAAGAAACCAGCAACTCCTGTTACAGCAGTCACAAATACTGGAATAATAATTTTCCAAGAAACTCCTGATAGTAAGACGATCCCTGAGAAAATGGCTACAAAAACTAAAGCCGTCCCTAAGTCACTTTGAAGTGCTAAAAGAACTAGGACTGGAATAGTAAAGAGAATCATCCAGAAAATCAACAAGAAGTCCAGCGGAACTGTACGTCTCCATTCCTTATGTTTTTTGGTAAACTGGACAATCACACGGGCCAACATGAGGATATAGGATATCTTCATAAATTCTGACGGTTGGAACAAGGTAACACCATTTACCGATACCCAGTTTTTGGCACCCGTTGATGCAACTAGGCTTGGATTATAAAAGACAATAGGCAAGACCATAAGTCCCAAGCCTAAAATATACAGAAAGGGGGTCACTTTCCAAAGAAATTCTGTATTAAAGAGCATGACCACAAAACCAATCACAAGCCCCAAGGCGATCCAGGCGACCTGCTGCCCTAAAATGGGCAGAATATTGTTTGGATAATCATGACTAACAGCTATATAGATAGCCACCACGCCAATAACCAGTAGAAAAAACACTGGCAAGAGCAAACTATAATCGACTCTAGAGTCGAGAGAACGTTTCATATATACTAACCTTATACTTTCATACAATACTATTTATCAAAGTTCATTTAAAAATTTATCAATAGCCTCATCAACTTCGGATTGAGAGACGGTTTTAACAGTCGCTTCTTTGGCTAGAGAAGTCACAATTTGTTTGCCATATCGTTTTCCGACGATTCTCCTATCCAGAATGAGGGTTAAGGAACGTTGATGTTCACGTCTCATACTTCTTCCCAAAGCCTGTTTTAAACGAATAATAGCCATCGGCAATTGATAATCATAAAAGGCATTTTTCCCTTCTTGAATTAGTTCTTGATTAATCTTTTTCGTCAAGTGCTCTTGCGGATTTTGGAAAGGAAGTCTCGGTACAACTTGAATCACAAAAGGATGGCTTGAAAAATCAACTCCTTCCCAGAAACTTGCTGCACCAAGCAGGATTTGTTGTTCACCTTTCTCAAAGCGTTTCTTTAGTTGATGAACATCGCCATTTTTATATTGGGCCAGATGGCTAACTGGAAGTAAATCCGATACTGCCAGAAGCATGTCTTTGGCAGTAAAGAGAACCAAAATCGGTTGTTGGAAAGTTTGAACTTTCATCAGCAAATCAGCTACCTCTTTGGCATAGACTTCTAAGGAAGTTTCTGTTACTAGAGGAAAATCTTTTACCAAGACCACTTCTTGATCCTGTTTTTTATGAGCTTTAATCTTGACAAATTTGGCTTCGGGATAGCCTAAAAGGTCTGCCAAAGAAACCCTTTGACTAATCTCAAGAGTGGCCGACACTCCCAAGACTTGACATGAATCAGGCACTAAAGAAGATAGAAGAATACGACCTGATTTTGTAGAAGAAATCTGAATTTTCTTCTGACTCGTTTCAGTTGCTTCAAGCCAGTAGTCACCTTCAGCCGTAAAATAGCGAACCAGTTCCTCAAAGCCTTCTACTTCTAATTCTGAAAAATACTGGTGGAGATTAGCAAGAGAATCTAAGATATTTTTTCGAGATTTCCCAGACTGAAATTGTTCTATCAAGTAGAGACACTCAAAGCGAATACTTTCTAGTATTCGTTGTTGAATTCTGTTTTCTTCTCCTACCAAAGCCTTATCAACTAAATCAATAATAGACTGGATATCGTAGGTCTGTTGAAGCAGATTTTCTAGAGCCAACAAAACTTTTTGGACTTCATCAATAATCAATAAACGGTCGCTGACAAATTCAGGATTATCTTCAAGTCTGGTTACAAGATAGGCATGATTGGTCACTAAGAGCTTGCAGGTTTGCGCCCTTTCTTGACTACGTTTCCAAAAATCTTCTGTCACAAATAAGCTCTTGGATGATAAATTCCCATCATGACGAAGGTCTCTTAGAAAATGTTGGTAACGGTAGAGTTGACCAATCTCATCCAAATCCCCGGTTTCTGTCTCTGTCAGCCAAACCAAGAGTTGCATTTTAAAGCGTCTAAATAAGCGATTTTCATCATTTTTCTGCAAGGAATGATAAAAGGCATCCAACTTCAGATAATTGTGCGGTCCCTTTAAACTATGGATATCTATATGGAACACATCCTTAAGACGTTTACCTTCTTCTTCCATGATCTGATTTTGAAGAATCTTTGTCGGAACGCTAAGGACAATCTGACGATTTTCCACTTGGGACAAAGCAGGTAAGAGATAGCCATAGGTTTTCCCAATCCCAGTCGGCGCTTGAATTAATGATACAGGCTCATCTTTCAATAGCAAGCTAATCTCTTTAGCAAAACTTTCTTGTTCCTCCCTCACTTCAAGGTTCAACAGAGAAATATTTTTAGAAAAATCTTGGGATAGTTTTCGTGGCTCCAGGGTAGCTCCAGTTTTCTTGAAATATAGTCCTTGAACTTGGACCAAATCTGAAGAATTCAGGATAGATTGGTTGCGATAAATTTCCTCAATAACCAAGTAGGACTCATATAAGAGAGCGTCAGCCATTTCCAGCAAGCGTTCCAAGAGACCTTTAGGAAGCTGGGCCATCTTTTCCCGTAGAAATAAGAGTAATTCCGCTGTAGCTTGGGCATCTGAAAGGGCTGTGTGAGCGTGTTTTAGAGGAATTCCTAATTCTCGACACAAAATCGGCAAACTATACTTTTCCAGTTCTGGGAAAAAGACTTGGGCCAATTCGACCGTGTCAACACGAGGATTTCTTAGTTCATAGCCTTCAAAAAATAAATTTTCCGCCAAAAGATTGGCATCAAACTGAACATTGTGGGCTACAAAAATCCCATCCTCCACCAAGTCGAAGATTTTTCTGGCAACCTGCGAAAAATCAGGTGCTTGCGCCAGACGTTGGTCTGTCAATCCTGTCAGTTCTTTGATATGAGCATCCAAGGGTTCATGTGGATTGACATCCGTCGTATAGTGATCAACGATTTTTCCGTCCTCAATCACGACAATTCCCACTTGGATAATTTTAGCCTTACTACCTGTGCTAGTTGCCTCTAAATCAACCACAACATAGCGATTACCAATCGTTTTCATTATAAAAAATTATACCAAAAAAAGGGCCATTTGGCACCTGCAAACATGGGATAATTTTCAAACTCAAGAAGGTTACTTTTCTTAAAAATCCCAGCAAACAAAGCATCATAGCCTACTGATTTTTTAAAAATAGTGAAGAAATAAGAAAAATTGAGAGAAGAAATGTTTGCATCTTCCTTCTCTCAACGAATCATTTACTTTATTTAACCATGTCAGGATCGTAGTCATAAAATCCTGTATCAAGGAAACGGTTTTTAGGGTGAAGTTTACGCACTTCTTCATCCAGCAAGAAGGCTTGGTCATGGCTAAAGTTGCCCTCTTGAATCAAGCTACGCGCTTGGATAAAGAGTTTTGCAATCTCAACAAAGTTCTGACCAGGTGTATAGAGACCTTCTAATTTCCAGTGAGTAAAACCATGCTCTACCAATTCTGTCAATTTTGTCATCAAATCAAGGTCATTGTTGGCAAAAATGTGGGTTCCATGATTGTCTTCAAAAATGGAATAGTGGCTCTCAGGGTCACTTGGCTCTGCCAAGAAAAGGTCACGCTTACGGGTCTTTTCATCATCGATGTGCGTAAAGTTATAGTAGTTTTGCAAGAGCGGACGTTTGGAATGGTGAATAACACTAGCACCATACACCAAAACTTCAGCAGGAATTTCCAAAATTTCTGGCATTTTGAAAAGTTCAGCTGATGGAATTTCACGCGCCAAAACAGCCTCAGATGCACCAGCCTTTTGTCCCCAGAAGTTAATCTGGCGACTGCTAGTTACCATAGTCGAAGCATCGTAGATGGTCTTAAAGGAATAACCATCGCGATTGACCACATAAAAGACACCTGCATCCCCAATCGTAATGTAGTCTGTATGGATTTCTTCCAAGAAATCGAGGAAAGGCTTGATACGGTCCATCATGTCTTGGTGCATAAGGGCATTGACTGCAACGATCAATTCCTTACCAGCATCATGAACCAGATTAGCGATTTCACGCAATTGGTCATGACTAAAGGTTGTTGGCAGACGAAGGCCAAAATCTTTCTCACCGACATAGATACGGTCTACGCCAGCTTCGAGCAGTTGTTTAACTTGTTCAATACTTTCAGCAGTTGCTGTAATGATAATCTTTTCCATAAGAAAAATTATACCACATTTCTGGAAAATCAGCCAAGACTTATCAGAGTTTTACAAATAGGAATTATTTCAGGCTAATTTCTCAAAGTGACTTCCACTTGACTTACCAAAGTGGGAATTAGTCTAATACTCTTCAAACCACGTCAGCTTTATCTGCAACCTCAAAGCGGTGCTTTGAGCAACCTGAGGCTAGCTTCCTAGTTTGCTCTTTGTTTCTCATTGAGTATAAAACGGATTTTTATAAGAATAACTAGATGAAAGGCAAACCCAAAAGCATGAGAGAGCTCGCCAGTAACAATTTACTTTGTACACTATCCATAAATAGCAAACATCTCAAGCTCCATTAACCTTCAAAACATCATAGATAAAATCTAGTCCAAAATTTAAGCAATTGATGCTATAGGATTTATACATTGTTATAAATTTCTAGTCGTTTTTTTGTTATGATAACAAAAATGACCTAGAAAAACGAGTATCTCCATCTACGGAAATACTCGTTTTTTGATAGTTAGAAGTGGTTTTTTGCTCAGCTTCATTTCTTTTTATAAAATTTATCAAGCAGGCGACCAACTAGCTCATCTTTTTTCTATTTCTGTCAATATGCGTGACAGGTAGTAATGATAGCCAAAAATAGCAAGGGCAAGCAAGAGGATAAGAACTCCTACTCCCAAGCTGATGGCAAGGACAGGGGCGAGAGACCGAACCAAGAATAAGCTCCCTATTACAAGGGCCATTAAGATTACACTATAAACCAAAATCAAAACTATTGCTACTATACGATTTGAACGATTCACTAGGTCAGTAATGTTACTCCAATTTGTTGACAAATTTTTCACGTCCTTAAGGTAATGGTGGCAAGAAAGGATGACACTGGCAAGGATCCAGACTACAAGAAGATAAATCATCGAAAGGATGGGCAAGCCTAGATATAGAGAAAGGCCAAGTAAAGTCAGAACTGGTAAAAAGGACTGAACAGCAAATATAATCCAAAATTTCACTTTCACATAACGAGCAAAGTCAAAGGGTAAACTCTTCAGAAAATCAACATTTTCCCTCTCCAAGGACAAGGCAATTGAATGCAGGCTGGTGATATTGTTATTGACAACTGCTATAAACAATCCTATAAAAAACAAGGGTAACCAGTATGGAGGATGAATGTCTGGAACTATCTGAGAATCTCGGATTTTGGAAATCAGACCGATCATCATGAGATAGGGAAGGAAAGCACTTGTAAAAAGCACTGTAACCACGCCAGTCCCCTGTCCCAAGAGGGTAAGGTGGTAGCGTAAAACCATACGGAAAAAGCCCTTTTTAGTAGTTGAAATCCTCTCCTTGCTGCGACGTTCTTTCTTGACCTTCTCCTCACTGTTAAGCAGAATCACGTCATAAAAATGAGGAAGGACCTTCTTTTGGGTCAGATAAAGCAGGAAGAGAGTTAGTCCTATCCAAGCTAACAGACCCAGTATGGCTTCTGTCGAAAAAGGCTCCACTGCTATTTTATAAAAGATATGAAGAGGATAAAGGAGAAATGGAATGTCTCTAACTTTGTCAACAATACTTCCAAAAGTCGACTGTAGAAAGAGGACAAATATTAAAGGTATGAGAACCCCTATCCCAATCATCACATTCGAAAAAATAGACTGATACTTTCTGAAGACCCTAGTCTGAGCCAAGAAATGTACTGCCACTACCATCACTAAAGTAACAGAGACAAATAATAAGGCCAAGGACAGCAGCATCAAAGGCAAGCCCAGCCAAAGAGAAGGAGCTAGCCTAATATAGAGGACTAGAAAATAAGCTAGGATTGGTACAATTCCAGCTAGAGCTGGCAAGAGAACAGACAGTCCTTTAGCAATTATAATCTCTGATTCTTTAAAGGCATAGGGCCTATACGATGCCAAGTCCTTACTCTCATAAAAGACATTGTAAAATGCAGTGAAAGAAGTTGAAAAGGCAAGCACCAGTAAAATAGCAACCATGGTACTAAAAAAACTTGGTATTTCCTCAAAAGGAAAACGAAAGGCTATATTTATAAACATGACAAGCATCAAGAGACTGGAAAAAATGTAAGAACTTAGGACTCTAGCGGAAACATTTACTTTTTTTCCAGGATTTTTAGCTTGCTTCTTTCTTAGGTTAGCCAGATTAGCTTCTTGAGATGAATAGAGGATATTGATATCAACTAATTTTTTAATGACCTTGAGACGCATCTGAAACCTCCTCTTTTCTACCAGCAAGACTAAGATAGATACTTTCCAAAGACTGGTCTGGATGGTCTTTCCTCAAGTCCTCTACACTACCACAATAAATCAAATGCCCCTTTTTCAAAATGGCAATCCGATCACAGACTTGCTCGGCTACCTCTAGGACATGAGTTGAAAACAAGACCGTCTTCCCTTTTTGTGCATGTTCCTTCATCATCTGCTTCAAATCAAAGGCAGCCTGGGGATCCAAACCAGTCAAGGGTTCGTCCAAGACCCAAATATCAGGATCAGACAAGAGTGCTCCGATGACAAAGACTTTCTGACGCATTCCGTGAGAAAGGGTTTCAATAACCTGATAGCGGTTTTCAGCAAAATCAAAAACACTTAATAACCTAGCTAGACTAGCTTCCAATTCAGAGCTAGTCAGATCATAAGAGGAGGCGATTAATTCCCAAAACTCATTGGCTGTTAAGCGTAAAAATAAGTCAGGCGAGTCTGCAACGTAGCCAATCTTTCGTTTGATCGCCAAGCGATTTTCCGATAAATCCTGACCGTCTACCAGAATACGACCACTGCTGGGCGAAATGATACTGACTAGGGATTTTATAGTGGTCGATTTTCCAGCCCCATTATGACCAATCAAACCCATAATCTCCCCATTTTCAATCTGCAAATTGAGATTGCTCAAGGCCTCTTTATCACCATATAACTTACTAACATTTTGAAATTCAATCATGGGATGACTCCTATCTTTATCTATGTTATATACTGTTATACTAGCACTTTGATACAAAAAAATCAACACTTTATCTTAAATTGTTAAAATAGATTTCTTCTATCTTACGCAAACGTTTGTTCTAAGAGATACTTTATGATAGAATAAAGAACAAGATTGACAAGTAAGAGGAAACATCATGCAAAATCAAACACTCATGCAATACTTTGAATGGTATCTGCCCCACGACGGTCAGCACTGGACGCGTCTGGCTGAAGATGCTCAACATCTAGCTGATCTCGGTATCAGTCATGTCTGGATGCCACCAGCTTTTAAGGCTACCAACGAAAAAGATGTTGGCTATGGGGTTTATGACTTATTCGACCTAGGAGAGTTTAACCAAAAAGGAACTGTCCGCACCAAGTATGGCTTCAAAGAAGACTATCTTCAAGCTATTCAAGCCCTAAAAGCGCAGGGAATTCAGCCTATGGCCGATGTGGTACTCAACCACAAGGCTGCGGCCGATCATATGGAAGCCTTTCAAGTCATCGAAGTGGACCCTGAAGATCGTACAGTTGAACTTGGCGAACCCTTCACCATCAATGGATGGACTAGCTTTACCTTCGATGGTCGCCAAGATACATATAATGACTTCCACTGGCACTGGTACCACTTCACAGGTACAGACTACGATGCTAAACGCCGTAAGTCTGGGATTTATCTAATCCAAGGGGATAATAAGGGCTGGGCAAATGAAGAATTAGTCGATAACGAAAACGGAAACTACGACTACCTCATGTATGCTGACCTAGACTTTAAACATCCTGAAGTCATCCAAAACATCTATGACTGGGCTGACTGGTTCATGGAAACCACTGGTGTAGCTGGTTTCCGTTTGGATGCAGTTAAGCACATCGACTCCTTCTTTATGGGCAATTTCATCCGTGATATGAAGGAAAAATACGGTGAGGATTTCTATGTTTTTGGTGAATTTTGGAACCCTGACAAGGAAGCTAACCTAGACTATCTTGAAAAAACGGAAGAACGCTTTGACCTTGTTGATGTTCGTCTCCACCAGAATCTCTTTGAAGCCAGTCAAGCTGGCGCAAACTATGACCTTCGTGGCATTTTCACAGATAGCTTGGTTGAACTCAAGCCCGACAAGGCTGTGACTTTTGTCGACAACCACGATACCCAACGAGGTCAGGCTCTTGAGTCTACCGTTGAAGAATGGTTCAAACCAGCAGCCTATGCCCTCATTCTGTTACGCCAAAATGGCCTTCCATGTGTCTTTTACGGCGACTACTATGGGATTTCAGGTCAATATGCCCAACAAGATTTCAAAGAAGTCCTTGACCGCCTCCTAACCATCCGAAAAGATTTGGCCTATGGAGAACAAAATGACTACTTTGATGACCCTAACTGTATCGGTTGGGTACGTTCAGGTGCTGAAAATCAATCACCAATCGCAGTCTTGATTTCAAATGACCAAGAAAACAGTAAGTCAATGTTTGTCGGCCAAGAATGGGCTAACCAAACCTTTGTAGATTTACTTGAAAACCACCAAGGTCAAATTACAATTGATGAGGAAGGTTATGGACAATTCCCAGTCTCAGCTGCTTCGGTAAGTGTCTGGGCAGCCAATACAATCTAATAGTTCATAATAATCAAGCCAGGTCCAAACGGATTTGGCTTTTTTATATTCACAAAAAGACCTACCCAAATGGATAGATCTTTATACTCAATGAAAATCAAAGAGCAAACTAGGAAGCTAGCCGCAGGCTGCTAAAAACACAGTTTTAAGGTTGTAGATAAGACTGACGAAGTCAGTTACCTATACCTACGGCAAGGCGAAGCTGACGTTGTTTGAAGAGATTTTCGAAGAGTATTACTTGATTACAATTTACCTGCTACTGCATCTAACAATTCTTGAATTTTAGCTTGGTTGCTTCCTCCTGCCATGGCCATGTCTGGTTTACCACCACCACGTCCATCGACGATTGGTGCTAATTCTTTGACAAGGTTTCCTGCATGAAGGTCTTTTGTCTTGCTTGCTACAAGGACATTGACTTTGTCACCGATAGCGGCAACTAGAACAAGAAGATCAGAGTAGTCTTTTTGTTTCCAGTTATCTGCAAAGGTACGAAGGGCACCTGCATCTGATACAGAAACTTGACTAGCAATGTAACGGTGACCGTTGACTTCCTTCACATCCTTGAAGATATCGCCTGCGGCTGCAGCTGCGGCTTTTTCTTTCAACTCAGCATTTTCTTTTTGCAATTGACGAAGTTGTTCTTGAAGTCCTTCTACCTTGTGAGGGACTTCTTTAAGTTGAGGTGCTTTAAGAGTTGCTGCGACAGCTTTAAGAGCGTCTTCTTGTTCACGGTAAGCTTCAAAGGCTTCCTTACCAGTCACTGCCAAGATACGACGAGTTCCTGAACCGATTCCTTCTTCTTTGACAATCTTGAAAAGACCAATCTCAGAAGTGTTGCCAACGTGGGTACCACCACAAAGCTCGATAGAGTAATCACCGATAGTCACGACACGGACTTCTTTACCATATTTCTCACCAAAGAGAGCCATAGCTCCCATTTCTTTAGCAGTGTCAATATCCGTTTCAACTGTCTTCACTTCAAGAGCTTCCCAGATTTTTTCGTTGACTTGCTGTTCAATGGCACGCAATTCTTCTGCAGTTACTGCTTGGAAATGAGTAAAGTCAAAGCGAAGGAATTCAACTTCGTTAAGAGATCCTGCTTGTGTTGCGTGATTTCCAAGGATATTGTGAAGGGCAGCGTGAAGCAAGTGAGTCGCAGTGTGGTTTTTCATAACACGGTGACGACGATTTGTATCGATTGCCAGCGTATATTCTTGGTTCAAGGCAAGCGGTGCAAGAACTTCAACTGTGTGAAGAGCTTGTCCGTTTGGTGCTTTCTGAACATTTGTCACAGCAGCCACGACCTTACCTGACTCATCCAAGATTTGTCCGTGGTCAGCGACTTGTCCACCCATTTCAGCGTAGAATGGAGTTTCCGCAAAGATAAGTGAGGCAGTTCCTTCTGACACAGCTTCTACTTCTGCATTGTCAGCCACGATAGCTACCATTTTAGAAGACAATTGGCTAGCATTGTAGTTGAAGACACTTTCTACAGTGATGTTTTGAAGGGTTTCATTTTGCATCCCCATTGAGCCACCCTTAACAGCTGAGGCACGCGCGCGCTCTTGCTGTTCTTTCATGGCTGCTTCAAAACCTTCACGGTCTACAGTCATCCCAGCTTCTTCAGCAATTTCTTCAGTCAATTCAACTGGGAATCCATAAGTGTCATAAAGTTTGAATACATCTGAACCAGCAATGACAGATTGACCTTTTTCTTTCAAGTCTGCCACAATGCCTTGGGCAAAGTGTTGACCTGAGTGAAGGGTACGAGCAAATGATTCTTCCTCGCTCTTAACAATTTTTTCGATAAAGTCACGTTTTTCAAGCACTTCTGGGTAGTAGCTTTCCATGATTTTACCAACAGTTGGAACCAGTTTATAAAGGAAAGGCTCGTTGATTCCCAGTTTTTGACCATGCATAGACGCACGACGAAGGAGACGACGAAGGACATAACCACGACCTTCATTTCCTGGAAGAGCACCATCACCGATGGCAAATGAAAGTGAACGGATGTGGTCAGCGATAACCTTAAAGCTCATATTGTCGCCATCTTGGTCATAAACCTTACCAGACAATTTCTCCACTTCACGAATAATAGGCATAAAGAGGTCTGTTTCAAAGTTGGTCTTAGCCCCTTGGATAACTGCCACCAAACGTTCCAAACCAGCGCCCGTATCAATGTTCTTGTGTGGCAATTCCTTGTATTCGCTACGAGGAACAGCAGGGTCTGCGTTAAATTGTGACAAAACGATGTTCCAGATTTCGATATAACGGTCATTTTCGATATCTTCTGCAAGAAGGCGAATACCGATATTTTCTGGGTCAAAAGCTTCTCCACGGTCAAAGAAAATTTCTGTATCTGGTCCAGAAGGTCCAGCACCGATTTCCCAGAAGTTGTCCTCGATTGGAATCAAGTGACTTGGATCCACTCCCACTTCAATCCAGCGGTTATATGAATCTTTATCATCTGGATAGTAAGTCATGTAAAGTTTTTCAGCTGGGAAGTCAAACCACTCAGGGCTTGTCAAAAGCTCATAAGCCCAAGTGATAGCTTCGTCACGGAAGTAATCCCCGATAGAGAAGTTCCCCAACATTTCAAACATAGTATGGTGACGTGCTGTCTTCCCTACGTTTTCAATGTCGTTGGTACGGATAGCCTTTTGGGCATTGGTAATACGTGGATTTTCAGGGATAATGGTCCCATCAAAGTATTTCTTAAGGGTCGCTACCCCAGAGTTGATCCACAAAAGAGTTGGGTCATTTACAGGAACCAAACTTACTGATGGTTCTACAGAGTGACCTTTGGTCGCCCAGAAATCAAGCCACATTTGGCGTACTTGTGCACTAGATAGTTGTTTCATATTATCTCCTTATTTACTTGTTTAATGTGATTGGCTTTCCAGCATTTCCACATAGTCAATCGCGACACAGAGGGAAATGACTAGATCTGCATAAGCGTCCTCAAGAACCGTTACATTATAGGTAGAGGTCAGATGGAAGAGTTCCTTCTTAATTTCCGCAATCAGCTGATCGTGATCATCCAGCAATTTGAAATTCAAATCCCAGATATTGCCCTCGATACGAAGACCCAAATTATCAAACTCATACTTATCTCGCCAGAAGGTCAACTTCTTGCGAATGACAAAACTCGAGCCATCCCGAAGCTGAATTTCAAAACGAGGAAGCAAGGTCAAGATTTCTTTACTGATCTGACTGACCTGTTCACCAGCCGCATCATAAATGGTAAAGGTTTTAGGAATCTTAAAAAATGATCCCTCCACCTGATAGGCGATTTCTCCCCTGTCATCCTTGATAGCGAAGCGTTCGCCTCCAAGACGAAACTTTTGTTTGACAAGAAATGTTTTCATCAACACCTCCAAAAATCAAATGACAAGCTCATATCACGAAGGGCGAAAAACCGCGGTACCACCTTCATTCAATGAACTTGTCATTCTCTTGTTCTTATGCAATTGTTAAATTGAGTAGCATGACTTCCTAGCTTAGATGGCTCGCAGCACCGCCATTTCTCTGGACTAAGACAAGTGAAAATCAATTCTCAACTTTCTTATTATAACGTTTTTTTAAGCTTGCGTCAACTGGAAATCATCTCCATTTAATCAGACCAATTTCCTGTATCTTTGATTACTCTTTCAGAATATATTTTTTCTTACTGCCATCACTCTTTTTATCCCAACTTTTATCCCAAAGTTTCGAATTGCTAAATATAGCTACGCAAATATTTGCAAATATAAAGTTTCCTATCACCAAATATATAGACTCAGTTGTTAGGTATTGTCAATCCAAACCATCCTTTAAATGGAATAGTATAGCTGTTTGATTAAAAGTCAAAAAGGTTGACCAAAAACTTTTTTTGAAAAAAGTAGACATTTTTATTATTTGTTGTCGCTTTCTGTAAGGTTAAGCTTAGTATACTACTGGGCAAGCAAATAGAATAGAATATAATAGAAAAAGATATGGCTGTAAAAACTGACTTATATTAAAAAACGAACCAGATTAACTGATTCGTTTCGTGACTGCTAATCTCCTACTTCCGATACATTTTAAACTGTAGGAAGAGGTCGCTGTATTTTCCCGTCCATTTATGGTCAAATTTCTCATAAACTTCTAGGTGTTTCATGGTTTCAGCATCTGGATAGAAGGCCTTGTCTTCTTTTTTCTCCTCTGGGAGTAGTTCCTTAGCTGGTAGGTTTGGTGTTGAATAGCCGACATACTCCGCATTTTTAAGAGCATTTTCGGGTTTCAACATAAAGTTGATAAAGGCATAGGCTGCGTCTTGGTTTTTGACTGTTTTGGGAATGACCATATTGTCAAACCAAAGGTTGCTGGCCTCAGTCGGTACTACATAGCGTAGATTTTCATTTTTTTCTAGCATTTGGCTGGCTTCACCTGAGAAGGTCACACCGATAGCAGCGTTGTTCTGAATCATATAGCCCTTCATCTCATCCGCCACAATAGCCTTGATATTTGGAGTCAATTTATAGAGCTTATCCACTGTTTCTTCCAACTGCTGGGTATCCTTGGAGTTGAGGCTGTAGCCGAGGGAGTTGAGCCCCAGTCCCAATACCTCACGCGCCCCATCAAAGAGCATGATAGAGTTCTTATACTCTGGTTTCCAGAGGTCGTCCCAATGCTCAGGAGCCTCATCTACCATGGTTTCATTGTAGACAATTCCTAAGGTTCCCCAGAAGTAAGGGATAGAGAATTTATTGCCTGGGTCAAAGGACTGGTTGAGAAACTCTGGTCCGATATTTTCAAGACCTTCAAGTTTTGAATAATCAAGCGGTACCAAGAGGTCTTCGTCCTTCATCTTGTTAATCATGTATTCACTAGGAATGGCAATATCGTAGGTCGTTCCACCCTGCTTGATCTTGGTATACATGGCTTCATTGGAGTCAAAAGTCTCGTACTGGACTTGGATTCCTGTTTCTTCTGTGAACTGAGTCAAGAGTTCAGGATCTATATAGTCCCCCCAGTTGTAGATAACCAGTTTTTGACTATCTCGGCTATTGATTTTACTATCTAAATGCGTCGCAATTCCCCATAAGACGAGGATAATGGCTACAATTCCTGCTAAAAATGAATAGAGTTTTTTCATGCTTGCTCCTCCTTCTCACGTGAGATAAAGTAATAACCAACAACTAGGATAATACTAAAGAGAAAGACAAGGGCAGACAGGGCATTGATTTCTAGCGAAATCCCCTTGCGAGCACGAGAGTAAATCTCGACTGACAGGGTTGAAAAGCCATTTCCCGTCACAAAGAATGTCACGGCAAAGTCATCTAGCGAATAGGTGAAGGCCATGAAATAACCTGCAATTATAGACGGTGTCAGGTAAGGAAGCATGATTTCCTTGAACATCTGAAATTGACTGGCACCAAGGTCATAGGCCGCATGAATCATGTCACCGTTCATTTCCTTGAGACGAGGCAGGACCATCAAGACCACGATAGGAATCGAGAAGGCCACGTGACTAGATAGAACGGTCAAAAAGCCAAGTGAAAACTTGAGTTGAGTAAAAAGAATCAAGAAGCTGGCACCAATCATAACATCAGGCGCAACCATGAGGATATTATTGAGTGAAAGAAAGGCTTCTTGGTATTTCTTACGAGACTGGTAGATGTAAATGGCACCAAAAGTCCCGATAATGGTCGCAATCAAGGCTGACAGGAAGGCCAAGAAAAAGGTCTGAGTCACAATCAACATAAGGCGACCATCGCCAAACATAGTTTTAAAATGGCTCAAGCTAAAGCCTGTAAAGCTATTCATGTCATTGCCTGCGTTAAAGGCATAGCCAATCAGATAAAAGATTGGCAGGTAGAGGACAAGAAAGACCAGTCCCAGATAAAGGTTGGCAAATTTTTTCATCGTTCTCTCCTTTCCTTGGTCACCCACATAGTGATGAACATGGTCAAGATGAGAATTACACCGATGGTTGAACCCATACCGTAGTTGTCATTGGTTAGGAAATTCTGTTCAATAGCCGTTCCCAGCGTAATAACACGGTTCCCACCAATCAAACGGGTCAGCATGAAGAGGCTCAAGCTGGGGATAAAGACCGACTGAACTCCACTTCGCACACCATTCATCGATAAAGGGAAGATGACATGGCGGAAGGTTTCCCACTTGGTCGCACCTAGGTCATAGCTGGCATTGATGAGATTGTTGTCCATATCGTCCAAGACATTGAAAATGGGCAAAATCATAAAGGGGAGCTCGATGTAGCTTGCGACAAAAATAAAGGAGAAATCAGTAAAGAGCAACTGTTGCGAACCGATTCCGATAAATTCCAAAAATTGGTTAATAGAGCCATTTTGACCAAAAATTCCGATAAAGGCATAGGCTTTAAGGAGCAAATTGATCCAGGTAGGCAGGATAATCAGCATAAGCCATAGTTGACGGTGTTTGAGACGGGTCAAAAAGAGGGCTGTCGGATAACTGATAAGCAGGGTCACAAAGGTCACAATCCCTGCATAAAGCACTGAGTTGAAACTCATTTTAAGATAGGTCAAGTTTTGTGACGCAAAGTAAGATTTATAATTTTCTAAACTAAACTGACCTTCAATGTTGAAAAAGGATTGTCCGAAAATCAAGACCAAGGGTGCGAGGACAAAGAGTACAATCCAAAGCATGTAGGGCACTACAAAGAGTTTAGAGCTTGTTTTCTTCATCTCTTTCCTCCTCGATTGCATTGATCAGACCTGCTTCTTGCTCTTCGATTTCTACGTACTCCTCAATACGAGCATCGAACTCTTCTTCGGTTTCATTGAGACGCATGATGTGGATGTCTTCTGGTTCAAAGTCCAGACCGATTTCCTCACCAACAATGGCCTTACGAGTCGAGTGGATCATCCATTCATTTCCAAGTTCGTCATAGGCGATAATTTCATAGTGAACCCCACGGAAAAGCTGGGTATCGACCTTAACTTGGAGCTTGCCTTCTTCAGGAAGGGTAATCCGCAAGTCCTCTGGACGAATAACAACCTCAACAGGTTCATTTGGCTTCATCCCACCATCGACCGCTTCAAAGCGTTTGCCGTTAAACTCAACCAAGTAGTCCTCAATCATGGTTCCTGGCAAGATATTTGACTCACCGATAAAGGTGGCAACAAAGTGGTTAATTGGCTCGTCGTAGATGTCCACAGGTGTTCCTGACTGGACAATCTCACCATCGTTCATAACAAAAATCCAGTCACTCATAGCCAAAGCTTCTTCCTGATCGTGAGTAACAAAAACAAAGGTGATTCCCAATCGTTGTTGCAGTTCACGCAGTTCGTACTGCATGTCTGTTCTTAATTTCAAGTCCAACGCTGACAAAGGCTCGTCCAACAAAACCACACGAGGTTGGTTGATGATGGCACGTGCAATAGCCACACGCTGACGTTGTCCTCCAGAGAGTTTACGGATGGAACGTTTTTCATAACCTTCCAACTGAACCATCTTGAGAACTTCCGCTACGCGTTTCTCGATTTCTTTCTTGTCAATCTTGCGCAAGCGGAGCGGAAAGGCAACATTTTCAAACACATTCATATGTGGAAACAAGGCATAGGATTGGAAGACCGTATGCACATCTCGCTTGTTGGTTGGGATGTCATTGATACGGACACCATCCAGCAAAATATCTCCTGTCGTCGCATCCAGTAAACCTGCAATGATGTTAAGGATAGTTGATTTCCCTGAACCAGACGCGCCTAGAAGAGTATAGAACTTCCCTTCTTCCAACTCAAAGTTGATATCTTTGAGAACCTTGGTGTTGCTGTCTTCAAAAACTTTAGAGACGTTTTTGAATTCAATAATTGGTTTTTTCAATTGTCATTTATTCCTTCTTTTTCATAGATTAACAGATCAGGGCTCTGTCAGGCCGCTACTACCTCGCGTAGGAGATTGAACTGCCTACATTCTTCTGCACTGACGATAGGCTTTCACCCCCTTTCCATGACATAGCAGCAGCTTTTCAACTACAGCTTCCTACTTGCTTTCACCCAAGATACGAACTTCTCTCTCAAGAGTAACGCCAGAGTGTTCCTTGACTTTTTCGATAACAGACTCAATCAAGTCCTCGTAGTCTTTAGCCGTTCCATCAGCGACATTGATCATAAAACCTGCGTGTTTTTCTGAGACTTCTACTCCACCAATACGATAGCCTTTCAAGCCAGCTTCAGAAATTAACTGACCTGCAAAATGCCCTACTGGACGCTTAAAGACCGAACCACAAGATGGATATTCTAAAGGTTGCTTGAGTTCACGTAGATGCATCAAGCGATCCATTTCTTGCTTGATAACCGGATGGCTTCCTGGGGCTAGGGCAAATTTAGCTGATAAGACAACTGCACCAGACTCCTGAATGGCTGAATGGCGGTAACCAAAAGCCAAGTCCTTGACAGATAGGGTCTCGATTTCTCCATCCTTGGTCAAAATTTTACAAGACTGTAAGATGTGGGCAATCTCACCACCATAGGCACCCGCATTCATAAAGACAGCACCACCGACACTTCCAGGAATACCACAAGCAAACTCAAAACCAGTCAAACTATGACGGAGGGCAATGCGAGTTGTTTCAATCAAGTTAGCACCAGCCTCAGCTTCGATGGTATAGCCATCAACGGAAACATGATTGAGCTTGTCACACAAGATAACAAATCCACGAATCCCACCATCACGAACAATGATGTTGCTAGCATTTCCCAGCACCATCCAAGGGATATTTTCTTGATTGGCAAATTTGACAACGCGCGCCAACTCAAAACGATTTCGTGGAAAGACCAAATAATCGGCCTCTCCACCTACTTTTGTATAACTATAGCTATGCAAGGGTTCTTTGAAACGGATATCAATCCCTTCTAAGATTTCAAGCATGTTTTCTTTTACTGACATGACACTCTTCCTTTTACAAAATTCATTCCATTATACCATTTTTAAGACCATTTGACGACCATAAAAAGACCTTGTTTGGATTTTGCATAAGAAAAAGAGGTTTCCCCCTTTTATTATGATTTTTTACAAAAGATTGCCTTGGTTCCATAGGCAACCAGAACAAATTCAAGTGCTAGGACAACTTCAACCAAGACTGGATTGGTCAACCAGCCAACTTGGACAAGAGATGGTGCCAGGTCAAAGAAGGCATGTAGGCCATAGGCTGCTAGGAGATAAATCCATTTCTTCTGGCGAACAGCTTGGTAAACCCAAACAGTCAAGAGTAATTGGAAACCTAGCGCCAAGATTCTCTCAAAACCAAGCAAATAAATCTGCCAGACTGATAGCGACTGGATAGTTTTCAACATATTTTCAGACAGTAATTGCATGACCTGTGGATCCTGCGTTTGAACTGCTGAGAGAACGATGTAGAGATTAAGCAAACTAGCAAGACCTAGGAAAATCAACTCCAAGCCACCATGACCTAACCCATAAGCCAAGGCATCTGCCTTTTCCAAACTTCTCTTTTTCTCCAACCATTTGAAGAAAACAAGACGAGCTGTTTCCTCAAAAAATGCTGCCATGGCTAGGCCATAGATGATATAGACAAGCGGATGGTCTTGCAAGAGGGCAATACTACCGTCTTTTTGAGGATGCAAAACCAAGATATGCACCAGTTTTTCCAAAATCTGTGAAGAGACAAAGAATGCTACAGCCCCCAAGCCCAAGACAGCTAGATTAATCTGGTATTTCTTTTTGGCATACAAAACGCTCCCTATCAAGAAAGCCAGCAACAGCACCATGGTAATGATAATATGAATGGTCATTTTCTTCTCCTATTCTGCCTTTTCAATATCTTTTTTCATCTCGTCAACATTGAACTTAGCAAACAAGTATTGACGGTCTTGGACTGGGAAACGTTGTTCCAATTGGTCAACAGCTCCCACCTCGATAATGCCTTCCTTAATGACAAAGTCCATGACATGTCCACCGAAGGTCAAATCATCTGAGATGAAGTGCAGATGGTAGCCTGCCACACTGACCCCATGGAAAATCTCTGGCGTCCAGAAACCAACGATGGTCCCTGCCACATTGTCGCGACTATATTCTGGTTGATGGGTTGCGACATCAGCAAACTTGGTATCTGGTGTCGACTTAGGAATCATACGCACATGCATATGTGAAAATTCCCCCCGAATCTTGATAGAGCGGAAAAGATTTTCCCCGTCATAATAAGACTCGATTCTCTCTTCCAATTCCTTATCTGTCATCTCAAAGCGCTGGCGGAAAATGACCTCTGCCTGATGCGGTACCACTGCTGCGTAAGGAATAAGGGCATCTGGTGATACTTCTACAATTTCTGGTTGCTCTCCTGATCCTTTGGCCTGATAAGCCTTGCCATCCAAGACAATCAATTCTCCATCAATAGAATCTAAGGTTCCCAAACCAAGATCACCATGCTCTAGCAATTCTCCCACTGTCATGGTACCACCATAAAGGCCGGCCATCAAGGCTCCAAGGGTATTGTATTGAAATAATTTCACTGGTTCCTGCACGTTCTTATCCATTCACTTTCTTGTCTGTTATACTCAATGAAAATCAAATAGCAAACTAGGAAGAGAGCCACAGGTTGCTCAAAGCACTGCTTTGAGGTTGTAGATAAGACTGACGAAGTCAGCTCAAAACACTGTTTTGAGGTTGTGGATAGAACTGACGAAGTCAGTAACCATATCTACGGCAAGGCGAAGCTGACGTGGTTTGAAGAGATTTTCGAAGAGTATTATTCTATAAATCTTACTCCTAAGTATACCACATTTGCCCCTAGATGTGAACGAGAGAAACACTCCAGACATTGCCAAGAAGGAAAAAAAAGTACAATGTAACAAAATCAAGGGAGGTATGGAATGAAGAAACAAAGCAAGTACCAAGAGGTCGTAGCTTATCTGAAAAATAGTATCGAGTCTGGACGCTTTCCAACGGGAAGTCTGAGATTTTGACAGAAACAAAACTTGAACTAGCACAACAACCCCTAAGGAACACACTTCCCTAGGGGTCGCATTTTATTTAACTAAATCATTATTTATTTTTTGTTCCTAGTAAACATAAATATTGTATTAATAATTGCAAAAATAAATGCAAACAAAAGGATTTTCCAAAGGATAAATTTTTGTAACACTAAATACGCATATACAAATCCAATCAAAAAGCTAATAATCCCATCCTTTATTAAAAAGTTTTTATCACGCATTATTCCATACCACATTGAATTCCCTAAAAAGCCAATTGACCAGCAATGATATAAATATTTGTTTTAAGCCTATTAGCTTTAACAAATCTTAGTACCACTTTAGCTAATTCTGACCAAGCCTTTTTCTACGCATACCTAACAGTTAGCGAAACATTGGTCATAGCAAAAAATTCTTCTCGTATTTTTCTCGCTATACATCCTCCCATCTCATCCCAAGGGACTCTGTCATAGAGATTATTAATATTAGTTTCTAATTTATTTTCCGCAAGAGCTATATCTTTTTGAGAAAAGTTTTTATAAACACATTCAGTAAAATTTTTTTCATTAACTCCATTCCTAAACATTTGTTCAAAAACATTGGCTACATCATCGATTTATTTTTGTTCTTGGGTACTAATTTCAGAAACTTCCGTGGTAGTTACATCATCAGCAAATACCCTAACAGAAGCTATAGAAGGAGACATAATAGAAAATAGTGATAATACAACAGGAGCTGAAGTTACAATTTTTTTAAATCTCATAAAAAACACTCCTTTCAAGTCACAAACATATATTACTGATAAAATAACTTGATTTTCTGATTTAAAACTCCTTTTTAACAAGTTATTTGTATACTTTTATTTTTCAATTCTATTATACCACGACAAGAAAACGGTTTCAATTTTTTCCTAAAAATATATGCAAGTAATAAGGGAAAATTAGCATGAAAACTTTTTAAAACAAATCAACCCCAGATAAAAATACACATTTTGTTTTAAAGAGAAAAAAAGTTCCGAAAAACTGTCACATCCGCATTTGATTGCTCTTTGATTTAAAAAAATGTTAAAGATGGGAGTATACCACATTTGCCCCTAGATGTGAACGAGAGAAACACCCTAGACATTGCCAAGAAGGAAAAAAAAGGGTACAATGTAACAAAATCAAGGGAGGTATGGAATGAAGAAACAAAGCAAGTACCAAGAGGTCGTAGCTTATCTGAAAAATAGTATCGAGTCTGGACGCTTTCCAACGGGTAGTCGCCTGCCTTCTATCCGTCAACTGAGCCTTGAATTTCACTGTAGCAAGGATACTGTCCAACGAGCCCTACTGGAATTACGGCACGAACAATACCTCTATGCCAAGCCCCAGAGTGGTTACTATGTCCTAGAACAAGGGCAACACCAGGATCTAGAAATCGAAGTCACTGACGAACATGCCAGCGCCTATGACGATTTCCGACTCTGTGTCAATGAAACCTTGGTTGGCCGAGAAAACTACCTCTTCAACTACTATGACAACCAAGAAGGATTAGAAGACTTAAGACAATCCATTCATAAACTACTCTTTGACCAAGCTCTCTACTGCAAGGCTGATCAACTGGTATTGACTTCTGGAACCCAACAAGCCTTGTTTATTCTCTCTCAAATATCCTTTCCTAGCCAAGCCAAGAAAATCTTGGTGGAACAGCCGACCTACCATCGGATGAATCGCCTCTTGATTGCTCAGGGCTTAGACTATCAAACAATTGAACGAGGCATTGATGGGATTGACTTAGAGGAGCTGGAAGGTTACTTCAAAACAGGAAAAATTAAGTTTTTCTACACCATTCCTCGTTTTCACTATCCTCTGGGGCATTCCTATTCTGAGCAGGACAAACGAGCTATTCTTGACTTAGCTGCCAAGTATGGTGTCTATATCGTAGAGGACGACTATCTGGGGGATTTGGACTCCAAGAAGGGCCAGACCTTCCACTATCTGGATACAGAGGAGCGCGTCATTTATATCAAGTCCTTCTCAACCAGCCTCTTTCCAGCCCTGCGGATTACGGCACTCATCCTTCCAAATGCTATCAAAGAAGCCTTTGTGGCCTACAAAAATATCCTAGATTACGACAGCAACCTTATCATGCAAAAGGCCCTGTCACTCTATATTGACAGTCAACTGTTTGAGAAAAACCGTCTAGCTCGCTTGTCCAATCAGGAAGACTACCAAAAACAAATCGAGGAAAGACTAGCTAACACTCCTTGTCCCCTCCCTCACTTTCCCCTACACGATGGTTTATTGCTAGACCTCAGACAGTATCCTAAAATCGCCAGTCTCAAACACAGCCAGCTGGGCTTGGACTTCTTTGAAGAGGCTTACTTGGATGCCTGTCCTTATCAATTTGCCAAGGTGTCCTTAGACAATCTGGAAAAGGTTTTAGACTATTTAAAAGCAGAATTGGAATGATCTCCAACTCTGCTTTTTCTTATTGTTCAACTTCTGTTAAGGTTGCTGCTTTTTCAAGATATTTTTGGTAGGTGCCGTCATCCTTGAGTTTTTGGATGACCTTGTCCACCACTTCTTTCAAATCAGCACTATTTTTTCTAAGGGCAACTGCATTGGCTTCGCCGTCCTTCATCTTCAAGCTGACAGTTGCGACAGCTAGATCCGCATTTTTAGCAGCGTAGCTAAGGGCAACTGGCTCATCCATGTGAACAGCATCTACTTTTCCAGCCTGCAATTCATTGACAGCTTCACCCATATTGGTTAGGGAAGTCAACTGTGCTTTTGGCAATTGTTCCTTGACCATTGATTCTGGAACAGTCCCTTTTTGAGCCGCAATATTAGCACTTTCAAGGCTAGTTAAATCCTTGTATTTTTCTACATCAGCTTTACGAACCAAGAAACTAATCTTGTTTTCATAGTAAGGGATTGAAAAATCAAAGACTTCTTTTCTCTCGTCAGTAGCGCTAATTCCCGCAACTGCTAGGTCAGCCTTCCCAGTTTGAAGACTGGTCAAGACATTGTCAAAACTCATGCTTGAAATTTCCAACTTCACCCCAAGTTCATCAGCGATAGCTTGGGCCATATCAATATCCGCACCGACTACCTGGTTTTTTCCGTCAACTAAGGATTGGAATTCAAAAGGTGCATAGTCAGGACTAGTCGCCACAACTAATTTCCCCTTTTGCTTAATGGCCTCAACAGCTGACTGAGAACCATTAGAACCCGACTGGCAAGCTACTAAGAAGAAACTTGCAAGAAAACTACATAAAACAAATATCCATTTTTTTGATTTCATAAATAAACAACCTCTCTGTTAATTTTGTATAATTATAACGCTATCTAAGTTACTTGTCAAGTGTTTTTGAATTTTTATCTTAAAAAAATTTTTTTCATTCAAGAAAAGGAGCTATCAGTTGATTTCAAGCTCCTTTTTATACAGATTGAACCTATTTTATAGTTCGACAATCTTACCTGTTTCAAAGTAAACAACCCATTCACAGATATTTTTGGCATAATCTCCAATGCGTTCCAAGAAGGCAATCACTTGGAAATAATCACGACCTGTAACAATGGCATCAGGATTTTTCTTGATTTCTTCTGTAGCCAAGTCACGAATGCTATCAAAGTAATGGTTAATTTTTTCGTCCATAGCTGCTACTTCATAGGCCTGGTCTACTGAACCATTGAGATAGAGTTCAAGGGCTGCTTCAACGAAGTTCTTGACATCGCGGCCCATTCTCTTGATTTCTTCTTCAACAGCTGGGATGCGTTGCTCCCCTTTCATACGAATTGCCGCTTTGGCAATGGAAACGGCATGGTCACCCATACGTTCCAAGTCAGATACAGCCTTCAATACTGTCAAAACAGTACGCAAGTCCTGAGAAACCGGTTGTTGGAGGGCAATCATTTCAAATGATTTCTTCTCCAATTTCACTTCGTATTCGTTTACTTCTGCATCGTCTTCGATGACTTCCTTGGCCAAATCACGGTCATGCGTAACAAAGGCACGCACCGTACGATTGATTTGGGATAGCACTTCTTGTCCCATAGCGTAGAACTGGTTGTGCAATTTCTCTAAATCTTCTTCAAATTGAGAACGTAACATCATTTATCTCCTTATCCAAATTTTCCTGAAATATAATCTTCTGTTTCCTTGTGTTGTGGGTTGAGGAACATCTTCTTAGTATCGTTAAACTCAATCAAATCTCCATCTAGGAAAAATCCTGTCTTATCAGAGATACGAGAGGCTTGTTGCATAGAACGCGTAACCAAGAGCATGGTGTATTTATCTTTTAGCCCATACAAGGTTTCCTCAATCTTACCGGCCGAGATAGGGTCCAAGGCTGAAGTCGGTTCATCCAAGAGAATGATTTTAGGACTGGTTGCCAAGACACGGGCAACACAAACACGTTGCTGTTGTCCGCCTGAAAGCCCGATAGCTGAATCATGCAGGCGATCCTTGACCTCATCCCAGATAGAAGCTCGTTGTAGGGCTTTTTCTACCGCTTCATCCAGAACCTGCTTATCCTTCACTCCATTGATACGAAGCCCGTAAACAACATTTTCGTAGATAGACATAGGGAAAGGGTTTGGTTGTTGGAAAACCATGCCGATTTCCTTCCGCAATTCAACTGTATCTGTACGCGGGCTGTAGATGTTGTGGCCGTTGTAAACCACCGAACCAGTTGTGGTCACCTCTGGATTGAGATCCCCCATACGGTTGATAGCCTTGAGAAGAGTTGACTTCCCTGATCCAGATGGACCAATCAAGGCTGTAATTTCCTTAGGTTGGAAAGATAGGGAAACACTATTCAAGGCCTTTTTTTGATTGTAGTAAACGGACAGGTCTGACACCTGTAAAATCGCTTCTGTCATACTGTTTCCTTTCTATCCAAAGTGTCCTGTTACGTAGTCATTGGTTGACTGTAGTTTGGCATTTTGGAAAATATTAGAGGTCTTATCGTACTCGATCAAGTCACCCAAGTAGAAAAATCCTGTGTAATCACTAGCACGCGCAGCCTGCTGCATACTGTGGGTCACGATGATGATAGTAAAGTCCTTCTTCAATTCCAACATGGTTTCTTCCAGCTGGGCTGTCGCAATCGGATCCAAAGCTGACGCCGGCTCATCCATCAAGAGAATATCTGGTTTAACAGAGATAGCACGCGCGATACAAAGACGTTGCTGCTGACCACCAGATAGAGTCAAGGCTGACTTGTGCAAATCGTCTTTGACCTGGTCCCAAAGGGCAGCTTGACGAAGAGAGGTTTCTACAATTTCATCCAAGACTTGCTTGTCCTTAACCCCTGCACGTTCATGGGCAAAAGTGATATTGCGATAGATAGACTTGGCAAAAGGATTTGGGCGTTGGAAGACCATTCCGATGTGCTTACGCATTTCATAAACGTTGATTTCTGGACGGTTGACATCAATCCCTTGGTAGAGGATTTGACCTGTTACCTTGGCAATATCAATGGTATCATTCATACGGTTGAGACTGCGAAGGTAGGTTGATTTCCCTGAACCAGAAGGGCCAATTAAGGCCGTAATTTTATTCTTTTCAAATTGCATATCGATGCCCTTGATGGATTCATTTTTACCGTAGTAAACATGTAAATCCTTGGTAGAGAGGGCCACTTTCTCTTCAGGAAAGGTGATGATATGCTTTTCATCCCAATTATATTTTGACATGGCTTCTCCTTTAGGCAGCGGTTAATTTCTTATGTAGGTAGCTTCCGAGTTTGCGAGCTCCAAAGTTAAAGATGAGGATAAAGATGAGGAGCACGGCAGCAGAACCTGCTGATACGATGGTTCCATCAGGAATAGTTCCTTCACTATTGACTTTCCAAATGTGGACAGCCAAGGTTTCTGCTTGACGGAAGATAGAGATTGGGCTGGTCACACTGAGAATATTCCAGTTAGACCAGTCAAGGGCTGGAGCGGATTGTCCTGCTGTATAGATAAGAGCCGCAGCCTCACCAAAGATACGACCAGAAGCTAAGACGACCCCAGTCACAATACCTGGAAGAGCTTCTGGAATGACCACATGGACAACTGTCTCCCAACGAGAAATTCCAAGGGCCAAGCCGGCCTCACGTTGCGTATGGTGAACGTGTTTCAAACTGTCCTCGACATTACGAGTCATCTGAGGTAAGTTAAAGACTGTCAAGGCCAAGGCACCTGAGATGATTGAAAATCCATACTCAAACTGAACTACAAAGATCAAGTAACCAAAGAGACCTACAACCACTGATGGCAATGAAGACAAGATTTCAATACAGGTTCTGACAAAATTGGTCACAGGACCTTTTTTGGCATATTCAGCTAGGAAAATCCCAGCCCCCATAGACAAGGGCACAGAGATAATCAAGGTAATAACCAGAAGGAAGAAGGAATTATAGAGCTGAATTCCAATTCCTCCGCCTGCTTGGTAAGAAGATGATTTGCCAGTCAAGAAAGACCAAGAGATGTGGGGCAAACCACGAACCAAGATATAAAGAATCAAGGATGCCAAGATGGCAACGATAATTCCTGCAATTGAGTAGAGGACAGCTGTTGCAATTTTATCTAATTTCTTAGCGTGCATAGTTTTTCTTTCCTCTTTCTTTCGTAATCAATTTAATCACACTGTTGAAGGCCAAACTCATCAAGAGCAAGACTAAGGCCAGTGACCAGAGAACGTTATTGTCAACTGTTCCCATAACAGTATTTCCGATACCCATGGTCAAGACAGAGGTCAAGGTCGCAGCAGGTGTTGTCAATGAAGTTGGGACAACGGCTGAGTTTCCGACCACCATCTGAATGGCCAAGGCCTCACCAAAGGCACGCGCCATCCCAAAGACCACTGCTGTGAAAATCCCTGAACGCGCAGCCTTCAAAGTCACTCGCCAGATGGTTTGCCAACGAGTAGCTCCCATAGCTAAACTAGCTTCGCGGTAGTGACGAGGCACCGCACGCAAACTATCGGTTGTCATAAAGGTTACCGTCGGTAAAATCATGACAAAGAGAACAAAAATCCCTGACAAAATCCCAAAACCAGTTCCACCAAAGACACTGCGGACAAAGGGAACTACGACCTGCAAACCGATAAATCCATACACGACGGAAGGAATTCCGACAAGTAATTCAATAGCTGGTTGCAAGATTCTAGCACCTTTTGGTGAGACTTCAGTCATAAAGACTGCCGCACCAATAGCAAAAGGGGTTGCGATAAGGGCTGATAGGATTGTGACAATAAAGGAACCCAAAATCATTGGAAGCGCACCAAATTGTTTACCTGAAGGATTCCAAGTTTGTCCAAAGAGGAAATCAAAGATATTAACCCCATTTACAAAGAAGGTCGACAAACCTTTTTGGGCTACGAAAATCAAAATCATAGCCACAATGATGACAATCAAAGACAGACAGGCAAAGGTCAAGCCTTTTCCTAGTTTCTCTAGACGAGAGTTCTTTGAGGGAGAAAGTAATTTTTTAGCTAATTCTTCTTGATTCATTATTGACTCCCTTCTAGTGCTGTCACCGTTCCTACAGCATCTTTTTCAACCTTCATTTCCTTAACAGAAATATAGCCCATTCCCTTAACGATTCCACTTTGCGCTTCATCTGAGAGGACAAAGTTGAGGAATTCTGCCACCAATTCATTTGGTTGACCTAGGGTATACATGTGTTCATAAGACCACAAAGGCCAGTTATTGGTTGTAACATTTTCTGCAATCGGCTCATAGCCATTCAACTTCATACGTTTAACCGAGTCATCCACATAGGCAAAGGCTAGGTAAGAAATGGCTCCTGGTGTCTGGGAAACAATGTTTTTGACCATCCCATTTGAATCCTGTTCTTGACTCTGCACAGCAGATTGACCATCCATGATAACACTATCAAAGGTTGCACGCGAACCAGAGCTTGCCGCGCGGTTGATAATGGAAATAGCTAGGTCTTTCCCACCGACCTCTTTCCAGTTGGTTACTTGACCTGTGAAGATGCTACGGAGTTGTTCAGTTGTCAGATTTTCAACATCAACTTCCTTGTTCACAATAACTGCCAAGCCCGCTACAGCAACCTTATGGTCCACTAGAGCGGATGCGTTGATACCGTCTTTTTCCTCGGCAAATACGTCTGAATTTCCTACATCAACGGCTCCAGACTGAACCTGAGACAGACCAGTACCAGATCCTCCACCTTGGACGTTGACTGTTTTTCCAACGTGCATAGAGCCAAATTCATCTGCTGCTGCTTCGACCAAGGGCTGAAGAGCCGTTGAACCAACAGCTGTCATGGATTCCCCACGATCAATCCAGCTAGCACATCCCGCTAAAGAACCTACTAGCAAAAGAGCCGCAAGGGATAGAGCGAGTTTTTTCCTTTTTTTCACTGTTTTTCTCCTTGAAAATAATGGTGAATGCTGTGAATTTTTTCAACTATTTATTTATGTTTTTCTTTTGAAAATTGGGAGCCAACTGAAGTTCTTTGCTTAGTTTTACTAGTCATTTGCTCAGTTACCTTGTCCACCAATTTTGACTTAAAATGAAAGACAATTTGAAAAAAATCCATACTTCCACTATAACATAGACAAGCTACTTTGACTAGCATTTTCACTTGAATCTGAGTCCTTTTGGAAAATAATTTTTCAAAACATTTCCCGTCACCTTAGCAAAGCCCAAACCATTTCCTTGAACCAAAACTTGGTACCAACCATTTGGCAGACTTTCCGCCAGCTGAACGGTTTCTCCAGCCGCATACTTTACAAACTCCTCTTGGGCAATTTCAACTGACTGCTTGACCTGACTCGGTTTCAAGGCTAGACCAAGAGCAAAACTAGGCTCAAAGCGTTTCTTCTTAAAGGTCCCTAGATGCAGGCCATTGCGAGCAATCTTGAGTTTCCCTAAATCTGGCAAGAATTCGGGCAAGAGATAGAGTTGGTCCCCAAAAGTCTGCAAGATTCCCCTTAGATTGACCTGCAAATGTTTTTGTGCAAATTCCTGCCACAAAGTAACTTGTTCTCGGCTGAGATTGCTCTTACTTGCCTTACGTTTAGGTGCTAGATTTTCACCTTTAAATTGTAAATGAGCGACAAACTGCCCCTCTCCCTTAAAATGATGAGGATACATCCGAGCCGTTTCTGGCAGGTCAATACCAGCTACCATTCCATTGATATGCTCTACTGGCAACAAATCAAAATCATACTCTTTTAGTAGCCAATTGACAATCTCTTCGTTTTCCTCGGGTGCCCAGGTACAGGTTGAATAAACCAAGCGACCACCTTCAGCTAGCATGGTTACTGCATCTTCCAGAATTTCTCTTTGCAAACTTGCACATTGACTCGGATAATCTAAGCTCCAATAGTCCATAGCATCTGGTTGCTTACGAAACATCCCTTCCCCCGAGCAAGGGGCATCAAGGACAATGAGGTCAAAATAGCCTTTAAAGACCTTGGCCAAGCGGTCAGCAGATTCATTGGTCACCACAACATTTGTCGCTCCAAATCGCTCCATGTTTTCTACTAAAATCTTAGCCCGTTTGCTTGAAATTTCATTGGAAACGAGAAGACCCTCCCCTGCTAGATAGGCTGCCAGCTGCGTTGATTTTCCACCCGGTGCAGCAGCCAAATCCAAGACTTTCATACCAGGACTGGGCTGGGCTACCTGAGCCACCATCTGAGCAGCGGGTTCTTGCGAATAAACTAAACCTGTAGCATGCTCAGGAGATTTTCCTGAAACCTTACCATAGTGGCCCCAAGGGGTTTGAGGAATGGCATCAGGAAAGGAAGCTGGCGCTTCTTTTAAAGGATTCACCCGAAAGGCCGAAACCGCTTCCTCCTCAAAAGAGGCAAGAAAATCTCTTGCCTCATCTCCTAGTATCTCTTCATATTTTTCAACAAATCCTTCTGGAAATTGCATTTAAGTTCTTTTCCTTTCGTAAATATAGGACTGAATTTCCTCCTGCATCTCAAGAGGTAGCATCATGACCGGCTGTCTGGTTTGAAAATCAGGAGCTTCACCAAATAGGGTCACAACCCGATAGCCCAGACTTTCCCCTAAAATACTAGCCGCAGCATAATCCCATGGTTGCAGATAAGTGACATAGGTCAACAAACGCCCTGACAAAATCTTGGCAAAACTAATAGCCGCACTCCCATAGACACGAACACCGAGCACTGCTCGACTCAAATCAGCCAGCCCCCATTCATTGGTTTCCAACATCCCACTATTCCCTGCAATGAGAAAATCTCCAAGTGGTTTTGTTTTAAAAGGAGCTAGGGGCTTATCATTTCGGCAAACCGGAAACTTACCACCACCGTGATAACAATCCCCTTTGACCACATCATAAATCAGTCCAAACTGCCCCTGACCATTTTCAAAATAAGCCATCATAACAGCAAAATCTTCCTGCTGGGCTACAAAATTGTTGGTCCCATCAATGGGATCAATGACCCAAACCTTGCCCTCTTGAACCGAAGCTCGCAAACAGCCTTCTTCAGCGCAAATCTTATCCTCAGGATAACGGGACAAAATATCACTAACCAATAGCTCCTGAACTTCCTTGTCCAGTCTGGTCACCAAATCTGTTGGAGAGGACTTGGTTTCAACACACAAATCTTCCTGCATGTGGTCAAGGATATACTGGCCTGCTTTCTTAATTAGCTCTTTAGCAAATTCAAACTTACTTTCCAAGAGAAATCTTTCCTTCCCCTTTTTCCTTAGCCGCCTGAACTGCTCGGTAAAGCGAATAGCCACTCACTGTTTCAAATTCTCGTCCCAAACGTTTCTCTTCGCTCTTACTTGGCACAACCGCCTTGAATCCCTTATAGGAGTCCAGTAACTTTTTAGCCTCTACCTTACCTTCATAGGCAGCTTCAACATCATTAAAAAAAGAAAGCACTGAAGCAAGTTCTTCAGTGCTCCACGACAAATCTAGTGGGTAACTATACTGTTTGTTCATTAACTAATACCAGCTCTCATTCTTGCTTCTTTTAGTTCTTGCTTACGGTAACTACGAGGGAGAAAAGCACGAATCTCATCTTCATTAAAACCAATTTGCATACGTTTGGCATCAATAATAATGGGACGACGCAAAAGACTAGGGTACTGCTCAATTAAATGAAGCAATTCTGATACCGAAATACTTTCTACATCAATATCTAATTTTTGAAAAATCTTTGAACGAGTTGAAATGATGTCATCAGTACCATTTTCGGTCAAGGAAAGGATGTGTTGCAATTCTTTTCTTGTTAAAGGACTGGTCATAATATTGTGTTCCTCAAAGGGAACCTTATGTTTTTCTAACCAGGCCTTTGCCTTACGACATGAAGTACAGCTCGGTGATAGGAATAGTGTAATCATGCTTTTCTCTTCTTATCTATACTTTGCTACCTCTATTATACAAAAAAATAAAGCGCTTGACTAGAGATTTTTAGAAAAAAAGCCTATTTTTTCAAGAAAAATAGACTGTTTGCGAACGATTAATACATTTCTGATTTAGTTAATTCACTCTTAACGATAGTTTCGAATCACACACCTAATTTATACATGTAAAATAAGAACATCTTTCGTTTCACTTCCTACGACTTTTTAGATAAAGATAGCCAAAGAAGCTTTCATAGAGGGCAAAAAAGAGGAGGAAGGCATGAAGGAAGAAGGTCTCTGGCAAAATCAGGATCACTGGATCCTTGGCTGGATCAAAAAGCCAGGTATCATCTCCCACAAAGAGAATTTGATGGAACATAGTAAAGAATTGGTCAAAACCAATCAAAACTCCCCCAAGCCCAATCAGTAAAGGCAAAACCACTAGAGCCAAAAGCCCTTTACTAAATAGAGACAAGAAGCCCTTTTTCACAATCCTATTGACAAAGAAATAAAAACTTGGCAGTGTCACTAGAGCTACTAGCTGAACCAAATGAAAGAGATTCTTGACCACTGCGAAATGGTGCAGACCAGCTGCTGACGAACGAAAATCTGGCATCTGCAAGACCTGACTAAAAGGATTGGTCAGATAATTCATCAAGATATGAAAGTTGTACTGAATAGTTTCTGGCTTTAGATAGACCCGATCCGTTAAACTTAACCACTGAATTTCTAGCGGATAAAAAATCCAAGCCAAATAAATGGTCAGAAGGATAGAAAGAGAGAGGAGAAAGAGCATAGAGCTCCAAAAGGTCAGTTTAGTTTTCATCAAAATCCCACTCCGCAAGGCTAGAAACCACATGTGTCGGCGCGATTGGCAGGTCTGCCACTTCTTCTGCCTTGGTAAAACCTGTCGTCACCAAGAGCGTTGGAATGCCATTGTCAATCCCTGCTCGAATATCAGTCAAGTAATTGTCCCCAACCATGATTAATTCTTCACGTTCCAAACCTAAGTGCTCAACCGCCTTGTCCATAATGATGGCATTTGGTTTTCCTATATAAACAGGATTCACTCGTGTTGCCACTTCAAGAAGGGTAATCAGTGAACCAGCACCTGGCAAAAGACCACGTTCTGTCGGGATGTTGAGGTCAGGGTTGGTTCCGATAAAGTGAGCACCCTTTTGAATCGCAAGAGTTGCTGTCGCAAATTTTTCATAGTCAACTTGCCAATCCAGGCCCACTACCACATAGGCTGGATTATCCTTGTCTTCCACATAACCAGCCGCCTTGATGGCTTCCTTGAGGCCTGATTCTCCGATGACATAGACCGTCTTTTCAAGCCCCAAGTCGTTCATATAGTCGATAGTCGCCAAAGTAGCTGTGTAGACAGTCGATAGAGGCGTATCAATATTAAAATTCTGAGCCAACATCTCCTGAACACTCTCTGGAGTGCGGGTTGTATTGTTGGTCACAAAGAGATAGGGAATATCCCGCTTTTGTAATTCATGGACAAAAGCTTCTCCTGCCGGGATTCGGTCTTTCCCCTTATAAATGGTTCCGTCTAAATCAATTAAATAGCCTTTATATTTCATCTATTTCTCCCTAATCCTTTTTTATTTCTTGCCAAGTGATGATTGCTTGGGCATTGGTAGCCCCGTCGCTTGTAATCTCATGCTTGCTTTCCAGTCCAGTCCTTTCAACAGCCGATGTGATCACCCCACCTGGTCGAACTTCCTTGACATACTTGAGGTTGATTTTCTTGGGAATATATTGGGTCAAAAAGTCCGCTCCCATGACCTCAAAAATCCAGTCCAAGTATTTACTGTTATTGACATGGCCATTCATATCCAAGTCGTAAAAACGAACATGGTAATCCTTTCTGACTGGCTCTTCTAGATTTGCATACTTTGGCCCACGGATAAGCTTTTTATCAAAATCAGACTGGTAAGGAGCCACAATCTCAGGTTCGACAGCATGGACTTTTCGACTGTCTCGGTCCATGAGAACAAAGGTCGCCATCATGTGTATAAGGTCCTGACCTGCTTCATCATAAATGGTAAAGCGACGGTAGCAAAAGAGCCTATTGTAGCTCAGAGCTTCCGTTTCGATAGTGATTTCTTCTGCAAAACGAGGCAAACGAGCCACCTCAATATCATAATCTGTGATAATCCAGACCAGATTATAGTTTTCCAAAATGGCCTTATCACTAACTCCCAGTTCAATGGACTGCATCCCTGAAACTTGCAGAGACAACAAAATCACATCTGGAAGCTTGATATGACCGTTCATATCAGCCATATCAAAAGGAATTTTCATTTTCATTTGATAAGTTAAGCCCATCATCCTACTCCAAAATAAATCGTTCTGCTACGGTGTCTCCTAAAAAGAGACCTCTTTTTGTCATGCGCACGCGATCACCCTCTATTTGCATGAGACCTTGTTGTACCAAGTCCTTGACAATTTCTCCATAAAGTCCATCGAAAGACCGTCCAAATTTTTCCTCAAATCGCACCATGGAAACCCCTGATTTCTTGCGGAGTCCCAAGAACATTTCTTCTTCCATTTGCTCTTTTTGACTCAGGTGCTCTTCTGTGATGCGAGCATTGCCTTCCTCAACTGCACTGAGATAATGACGAATGGGACCATGGTTTTTATAGCGAATACCATTGACATAGCCAGATGCCCCAGCACCAATACCATAGTATTCGGCATTGTCCCAGTACATGAGATTGTGACGACTTTCAAAACTGGGTTTGGAGAAATTGGAAATTTCATAATGTTCAAAACCAGCTCGCTCCAGCTCTTCGATGATGTACTCAAACATCTCAGCTTCCAGTTCCTCCTTAGGCAGAGGCAATTTCCCTCGTCGCATACGGTTCATAAAGACCGTATGATTTTCCAAAATCAAGCTATACAAACTCATATGGGGAATATCAAGTCCAATGGCCTTAGCAACATTTTCCTTGACCTGCTCCATGGTCTGACCAGGTAGCGCATAAATCAAATCAATGGAGATATTGTCAAAACCAGCCAGTTTCAGACGGTCGATATTTTCATAAATATCCTTCTCCAAATGACTGCGCCCAATCTTTTTCAGCATCTTGTCATCAAAGGTCTGCACGCCTAGCGAAACACGATTGACAGCTGAGTTCTTCAAAACAGCAATCTTATCCGCGTCCAAGTCGCCTGGATTGGCCTCAATGGTCAACTCCTCTAAGACAGACAAGTCCAAGTTTTTAGTCAAGCCATCCAATAACACCTCCAGTTGCGGAGCTGACAAAGCTGTCGGTGTGCCACCACCGATGTAGAGGGTTGACAACTTTTGAATATCATAAGATTGAAACTCTTCTAACAGATGTTCCAAATAACTATCTACCGGCTGATTTTTTATAAAGACCTTTGAAAAGTCACAATAATAACAAATTTGAGTACAAAACGGGATGTGTACATAGGCTGACGTTGGTTTTTTCTGCATAGTACTTATTATACCACAAAAGCGAACAATACTGAGAATTCCGTTTAACAAAATCCTAGCATTGTTCGCTTTCTTTATCTAATCATTCTTTGTATTTTATGGATAAAACAACTATCAGAATCAATCTAGTTCGTTGTTAGAACACAAAAGAATGAATGTTCATCTGACTAAATTTTTAGTCTTCGTTTTTCTTGCGAGCTACAAGTCCAAATCCACTCAATAGTCCAAGAAGTCCTAGAGATGCAAGAGCAGCATTTGATTCTGTTCCTGTATTTGGCAATACATTTTGAGAATCATTTGACTTAGCTCCATTATCAACAGTAGTCTTAGCATCTACCTGATCTGCATTCGGAGCAACTGTATTTGGAGTTGGAGTAGCTGGTGCTGGTTTATCTTGACCAGAATCTCCATTAGTATCAGGTTTGACTGGCATATCAGGTGTCACTGGTGCAACTGGATTTGTATCTGTTGATGGTGTGACTTTACCTGGTGTTGTTACATCAGGAACTTCAACTGTTGGTTGACCTGGTTCTGTAATCTTACCTGTACCTGGAACTTTACCGTCTGGTAATTCACTGTTTGGTACTTTACCTTTACCTTCTTTATCGATTGTAACGATAATTGGGTTTCCATCTTTACCTGGAATTTCTACCGTAGTACCTGGTGGGTATGTTGAGCCATCTGGTTTCTTAGGTGTTACTGTAACGTCACCTGTCTCAGGATCTTGATCCAACTCTATTGTTGGTGTCTTACGAGCTGGTGTTGTTACATCCACTGGTTGTGATGGTTTCTTATTCGGTTCTGTGACTGTTCCTTTTCCTGGCAAGTCTCCTTTTGGAAGCTTGTCATTTGGTACTTCACCTGAACCATTGTCACCAATTGTTACTGTGATTGTTGTTCCATTTTCTCCTGGAATTTCTACCTTGCTACCTGATGGGTAAGTTGTTCCATCTGGTTTCTTCGGTGTTACAATCGCATTTCCATTTGGTTGTTGAGTAATTTCAATCTTACCAGGTTTTTCAGTTACTGGTGTTTCTGGTGTAAATTTAGCTGGTGTTGTTACATTAGGAACTTCTACAGCTGGTTTACCTGGTTCGGTAATCTTACCTGTTCCTGGAACTTTACCGTCTGGTAATTCACTGTTTGGTACTTTACCTTTACCGTCTTCACCGATTGTAACTGTGATTGGCTTGCCATCTTTACCTGGGATTTCTACTACTGTTCCTGGTGGGTAGATTGAGCCATCTGGTTTCTTCGGTGTTACTGTAACGTCACCTGTCTCAGGATCTCGTTTCACATCTAGTGTTGGTGTCTTATGAGCTGGTGTTGTTACATCTACTGGTTGTGATGGTTTCTTGTTAGGTTCTGTTACTGTTCCTGTACCTGGGACATTTGTCTTAGGAAGGTTGTCATTTGGTACTTCACCTGAACCATTGTCACCAATTATAACTGTGATTGTTGTTCCATTTTCTCCTGGAATTTCTACCTTGCTACCTGATGGGTATGTTGAGCCATCTGGTTTCTTAGGCGTTACAATCGCATTTCCATTTGGTTGTTGAGTAATTTCAATCTTACCAGGTTTTTCAGTTACTGGTGTTTCTGGTGTAAATTTAGCTGGTGTTGTTACATTAGGAACTTCTACAGCTGGTTTACCTGGTTCGGTAATCTTACCTGTTCCTGGAACTTTACCGTCTGGTAATTCACTGTTTGGTACTTTACCTTTACCGTCTTCACCGATTGTAACTGTGATTGGCTTGCCATCTTTACCTGGGATTTCTACTACTGTTCCTGGTGGGTAGATTGAGCCATCTGGTTTCTTCGGTGTTACTGTAACGTCACCTGTCTCAGGATCTCGTTTCACATCTAGTGTTGGTGTCTTATGAGCTGGTGTTGTTACATCTACTGGTTGTGATGGTTTCTTGTTAGGTTCTGTTACTGTTCCTGTACCTGGGACATTTGTCTTAGGAAGGTTGTCATTTGGTACTTCACCTGAACCATTGTCACCAATTATTACTGTGATTGTTGTTCCATTTTCTCCTGGAATTTCTACCCTGCTACCTGATGGGTAAGTTGTTCCATCTGGTTTCTTAGGCGTTACAATCGCATTTCCATTTGGTTGTTGAGTAATTTCAATCTTACCTGGTTTTTCAGTTACTGGTGTTTCTGGTGTGAATTTAGCTGGTGTTGTTACATTAGGAACTTCAACAGCTGGTTTACCTGGTTCGGTAATCTTACCTATACCTGGTGTTTCTACATCTGGTAGATCACTGTTTGGTACTTTACCTTTACCGTCTTCACCGATTGTGACTGTGATTGGCTTGCCACCTTTACCTGGAATTTCTACTACTGTTCCTGGTGGGTAGGTTGAGCCGTCTGGTTTCTTCGGTGTTACTGTAACGTCACCTGTTTCAGGATCTCGTTTCACATCTAGTGTTGGTGTCTTATGAGCTGGTGTTGTTACATTAGGAACTTCAACAGCTGGTTTACCTGGTTCGGTAATCTTACCTGTTCCTGGTGCTTTACCTTCTGGTAGATCACTGTTTGGTACTTTACCTTTACCGTCTTCTCCGATTGTAACTGTGATTGGGTGATCCTTATCTTTACCTGGAATTTCTACCTTAGTTCCTGGTGGGTATGTTGACCCATCTGGTTTCTTCGGTGTCACTGTAACATCACCAGTCTTAGGATCTTGTTCCAAGTCTACTGTTGGAGTTACTTTAGCTGGGGTTGTGACCTCAGGAACTTCCACTGATGGTTTGCCTGGTTCGGTAATCTTACCTGGTTTTGTAACCTTACCGTCTGGTAATTCACTGTTTGGTACTTTACCTTTACCATCTTCTCCGATTGTTACTGTGATTGGCTTGTCACCTTTACCTGGAATTTCTACTACTGTTCCTGGTGGGTAGATTGAGCCATCTGGTTGCTTCGGTGTCACTGTAACATCACCAGTCTTAGGATCTTGTTCCAAGTCTACGGTTGGAGTTACTTTAGCTGGGGTTGTGACCTCAGGAACTTCAACAGCTGGTTTGCCTGGTTCTGTAATCTTACCTGGTTTTGTAACCTTACCATCTGGTAATTCACTGTTTGGTACTTTACCTTTACCATCTTCTCCGATTGTTACTGTGATTGGCTTGTCACCTTTACCTGGAATTTCTACTACTGTTCCTGGTGGGTAGATTGAGCCATCTGGTTTCTTCGGTGTCACTGTAACATCACCAGTCTTAGGATCTTGTTCCAAGTCTACTGTTGGAGTTACTTTAGCTGGGGTTGTGACCTCAGGAACTTCAACAGCTGGTTTGCCTGGTTCTGTAATCTTACCTGTACCTGGTACTTTACCTTCTGGTAATTCACTGTTTGGTACTTTACCTTTACCATCTTCACCGATTGTGACTGTGATTGGCTTGTCGCCTTTAACTGGAATTTCTACAGTAGTTCCTGGTGGGTAGGTTGAGCCATCTGGTTTCTTCGGTGTCACTGTAACATCACCAGTCTTAGGATCTTGTTCCAAGTCTACTGTTGGAGTTACTTTAGCTGGGGTTGTGACCTCAGGAACTTCCACTGATGGTTTGCCTGGTTCGGTAATCTTACCTGGTTTTGTAACCTTACCGTCTGGTAATTCACTGTTTGGTACTTTACCTTTACCATCTTCTCCGATTGTTACTGTGATTGGCTTGTCACCTTTACCTGGAATTTCTACTACTGTTCCTGGTGGGTAGATTGAGCCATCTGGTTTCTTCGGTGTCACTGTAACATCACCAGTCTTAGGATCTTGTTCCAAGTCTACGGTTGGAGTTACTTTAGCTGGGGTTGTGACCTCAGGAACTTCTTCCGTTGGTTTACCTGGTTCGGTAATCTTACCTGTTCCTGGTGTTTTACCTTCTGGCAATTCACTGTTTGGTACTTTACCTTTACCGTCTTCACCGATTGTAACAGTGATTGGGTGATCCTTATCTTTACCTGGGATTTCCACCTTAGTTCCTGATGAGAATTTTGATCCATCTGGTTTCTTAGGCGTTACTGTTACATCACCTGTCTTAGGATCTTGTTCAACATCTAGTGTTGGTGTCTTACGAGCTGGTGTTGTTACTTTTACTGGTTGTGATGGGTTCTTCTTAGGTTCTGTTACTGTTCCTGTACCTGGGACATCTTTCTTAGGAAGATTGTCATTTGGTACTTCACCTGAACCATTGTCGTCAATTGTAACTGTAATCGTAATTGGGTTACCATCTTTATCTTCACCTGGGATTTCTACCTTAGTTCCTGGTGGGTATGTTGATCCACCTGGTTTCTTAGGCGTTACTACTGCATCTCCATTTGGTTTACGAGTGATTTCTATCTCAACTGGTTGTTCTGTTGTTGGAGCACCTGGTATTATCTTAGATGGAGTCGTTACATTAGGAACGTCCACTGATGGTTGACCTGGGACTGTAATCTTACTTGTGCCTGGTACTTTACCTTCTGGTAACTCACTATTTGGTACTTTACCTTTTCCGTCTTCACCGATTGTGACTGTGATTGGATTACCATCTTTACCTGGAATCTCTACCTTAGTTCCTGGTGG
>NZ_PKIG01000011.1:0-20887 GCF_002860905.1 Streptococcus oralis subsp. dentisani
TGTCATAGTGAGCCTCATTTCTAACTCAAACGTCTCATACTTAATTCCACCATAAAAATCCGTTTTAGACTAATTTCCACTTTGGTCAGGCAAGTGGAAGTTACTTTGAGAAATTACCAAGTAAAAGAAAAAGCTTCATTTTAGGTGTTATTACTTGTAAGAAAATAGGAGATATGCTATACTTGAAGAGTTGACTATGCACGTTCCTGTGCAACCGCACGAACATCGTTGCTTGATTATTCAAGTTTAAGTGGTTTGTCCCACGATGCTAGGCGAGTCTTCACAAAAAAATCGGGGAAACCCATAAAAATCATAGGAGGTGCATAATGAGCACATACGCAATTATCAAAACTGGCGGAAAACAAGTTAAAGTTGAAGTTGGTCAAGCAGTTTACGTTGAAAAATTGAACGTTGAAGCTGGTCAAGAAGTTACTTTTAACGAAGTTGTTCTTGTTGGTGGTGAAAACACTGTTGTCGGAACTCCACTTGTTGCTGGAGCTACTGTAGTTGGAACTGTTGAAAAACAAGGAAAACAAAAGAAAGTTGTTACTTACAAGTACAAACCTAAAAAAGGTAGCCACCGTAAACAAGGTCACCGTCAACCATATACAAAAGTTGTCATCAACGCAATCAACGCTTAATTTTAAGGAGAACACATGATACAGGCAGTCTTTGAGAGAGCCGAAGATGGCGAGCTGAGGAGTGCGGAAATTACTGGACACGCCGAGAGTGGCGAATACGGCTTAGATGTCGTGTGTGCATCGGTTTCTACGCTTGCCATTAACTTTATCAATTCTATTGAGAAATTTGCAGGCTATGAACCAATCCTAGAATTAAACGAAGATGAAGGTGGCTATCTGATGGTTGAAATTCCAAAAGATCTTCCTTCACACCAGAGAGAAATGACCCAGTTATTCTTTGAATCATTTTTCTTAGGTATGGCAAACTTATCGGAGAACTCTTCTGAGTTCGTCCAAACCAGAGTTATCACAGAAAACTAACACGGAGGAAAACATTATGTTAAAAATGACTCTTAACAACTTGCAACTTTTCGCCCACAAAAAAGGTGGAGGTTCTACATCAAACGGACGTGATTCACAAGCTAAACGTCTTGGAGCTAAAGCAGCTGACGGACAAACTGTAACAGGTGGATCAATCCTTTACCGTCAACGTGGTACACATATCTATCCAGGTGTAAACGTTGGACGTGGTGGAGACGATACTTTGTTCGCTAAAGTTGAAGGCGTAGTACGCTTTGAACGTAAAGGACGCGATAAAAAACAAGTTTCTGTTTACCCAATCGCTAAATAAAAAGGTTCAGTGAACCTTTTTATCCCGAGCCTTGAAATGTAAAGGCGAGGAAGCTAGAAGTAGCATTAAATAAGGCTTTCCGAGTTTTCGGAGAGCCTATTTTTTTGTTTTGGTATCCATGATTTTTTCGTTCTTAGTGTAGATGAATTTTATGAGTGACATTATTTTTCTTCGATGGAAAACTTCTAAAATATGGTATAATGGAAAGATAAAGAAGTTGGGGGTAGAAGATGAACATTCAACAATTACGCTATGTTGTGGCCATCGCGAATAGCGGTACTTTCCGTGAAGCTGCTGAAAAGATGTATGTTAGTCAGCCGAGTCTGTCCATTTCTGTTCGTGATTTGGAAAAAGAGTTGGGTTTTAAGATTTTCCGTCGGACCAGCTCAGGGACTTTCTTGACCCGTCGTGGTATGGAATTCTATGAAAAAGCGCAAGAATTGGTTAAAGGATTTGATATTTTTCAAAATCAGTATGCCAACCCTGAAGAAGAGAAAGATGAATTTTCCATTGCTAGTCAGCACTATGACTTTTTGCCACCAACCATTACGGCTTTCTCAGAGCGCTATCCTGACTATAAGAACTTCCGTATTTTTGAATCAACTACTGTTCAAATCTTAGACGAAGTAGCACAAGGACATAGTGAGATTGGGATTATTTACCTCAACAATCAAAATAAAAAGGGGATTATGCAACGGGTTGAAAAGCTAGGTCTGGAGGTCATTGAGTTGATTCCCTTCCATACCCATATTTATCTCCGTGAGGGGCATCCTTTGGCTCAGAAAGAGGAATTGGTTATGGAGGATTTAGCGGACCTACCAACAGTTCGTTTCACTCAAGAAAAAGACGAGTACCTTTATTATTCAGAGAACTTTGTTGATACCAGTGCGAGCTCACAGATGTTCAATGTGACAGACCGTGCTACCTTGAATGGTATTTTGGAGCGGACGGACGCCTATGCAACAGGTTCTGGATTTTTAGATAGTGATAGTGTTAATGGCATTACAGTTATTCGTCTCAAGGATAACCTAGATAATCGCATGGTCTATGTTAAACGTGAAGAGGTGGAGCTTAGTCAATCTGGGACTCTCTTTGTAGAAGTCATGCAAGAATATTTTAATCAGAAGAGGAAATCATGAAAAAAAGAGGAATAGTGGCAGTCATTGTACTGCTTTTGATTGGGCTGGATCAGTTAGTCAAATCCTATATCGTCCAGCAAATTCCACTGGGTGAAGTGCGCTCTTGGATTCCCAATTTCGTTAGTTTGACCTACCTGCAAAATCGAGGGGCAGCCTTTTCGATGTTACAAGATCAGCAGTTGTTATTTGCTATCATTACTCTGGTCGTCGTGGTAGGTGCCATTTGGTATCTACATAAACACATGGAGGACTCACTCTGGATGGTCTTGGGTTTGACTTTGATCATTGCAGGTGGTCTTGGGAACTTTATTGACAGGATCAGTCAGGGCTTTGTTGTGGATATGTTTCACCTTGACTTTATCAATTTTGCAATTTTCAATGTGGCAGATAGCTATCTGACTGTTGGAGTGATTATTTTATTGATTGCAATGCTAAAAGAGGAAATAAATGGAAATTAAAATTGAAACTGGTGGCCTGCGTTTAGATAAGGCTTTGTCGGATTTGACAGAATTATCACGCAGTCTCGCGAATGAACAAATCAAATCAGGCCAGGTCTTGGTCAATGGCCAAGTCAAGAAAGCTAAATACACTGTCCAAGAGGGCGATGTCGTCACTTACCATGTGCCAGAACCAGAGGTATTAGAGTATGTGGCTGAGGATATTCCGCTAGAAATAGTCTACCAAGATGAGGATGTAGCTGTCGTTAACAAACCTCAGGGGATGGTTGTGCATCCGAGTGCTGGTCATACTAGTGGAACCCTAGTAAATGCCCTTATGTACCATATTAAGGATTTGTCGGGTATCAATGGGGTTCTGCGTCCAGGAATTGTTCATCGTATTGATAAGGATACGTCTGGCCTTCTCATGATTGCTAAAAACGATGATGCGCATCTAGCGCTTGCTCAAGAACTTAAGGATAAAAAGTCTCTCCGCAAATATTGGGCGATTGTTCATGGAAATCTGCCTAATGATCGTGGTGTGATTGAAGCACCGATTGGCCGTAGTGAAAAAGACCGTAAGAAACAGGCTGTGACTGCTAAAGGTAAGCCTGCAGTGACCCGTTTCCACGTCTTGGAACGCTTTGGCGATTATAGCTTAGTGGAGTTGCAGCTAGAGACAGGTCGCACTCATCAGATTCGTGTCCATATGGCTTATATTGGCCATCCAGTCGCTGGTGATGAAGTCTATGGTCCTCGTAAGACACTTAAGGGGCATGGACAATTTCTTCATGCCAAGACTTTAGGTTTTACTCATCCGAGAGCAGGTGAGACCATGGAATTTTCAGCAGATATTCCAGAGATTTTTAAGGAAACCCTGGAGAAATTGAGAAAGAATTAGACGTGATAAAAGGTTGAGATGACTTGTCTCGACCTTTTTCCTATCAACTCTTTTCTATTTCCTACCATTCATGTTATAATGGATAAATATGAAGAATCGGAGTGAGACTATGAAATATAAACGGATTGTCTTTAAGGTGGGGACTTCTTCTCTGACAAATGAGGATGGAAGTTTATCACGTAGTAAGGTAAAGGCTATTACTCAGCAGTTGGCTATGTTGCACGAGGCTGGTCATGAATTGATTTTGGTGTCGTCAGGTGCCATTGCTGCTGGTTTTGGAGCTTTAGGATTTAAAAAGCGTCCGACTAAGATTGCTGATAAACAGGCTTCAGCAGCGGTAGGGCAGGGGCTTTTGTTGGAAGAATATACGACCAATCTTCTCTTGCGCCAAATTGTTTCTGCACAGATCTTGCTGACCCAAGATGACTTTGTGGATAAGCGTCGTTATAAAAATGCCCATCAGGCTTTGTCAGTTCTACTTAGCCGTGGCGCGATTCCTATCATCAATGAGAATGACAGTGTCGTTATTGATGAGCTCAAGGTTGGGGACAATGATACTCTAAGTGCTCAGGTGGCGGCAATGGTCCAAGCAGACCTTTTGGTCCTCTTGACAGACGTAGACGGTCTATATACTGGAAATCCTAATTCAGACCCAAGAGCCAAACGCTTGGCGAAAATAGAGACTATCAATCGTGAGATTATTGATATGGCCGGTGGAGCAGGTTCGTCTAATGGTACAGGTGGCATGTTAACTAAAATCAAAGCTGCAACTATCGCGACGGAATCAGGAGTTCCTGTTTATATCTGCTCATCCTTGAAGTCAGATGCCATGATTGAAGCAGCTGAGGAAACCGAGGATGGTTCCTACTTTGTTGCTCAAGAGAAGGGACTTCGTACCCAGAAACAATGGCTGGCCTTTTATGCTCAGAGCCAAGGTTCTATTTGGGTAGATAAAGGGGCTGCAGAAGCTCTCTCTCAACATGGAAAGAGTCTCCTTTTATCTGGTGTTGTTGAAGCAGAAGGAGCCTTTTCTTACGGTGATATCGTGACAGTATTTGACAAGGAAAGTGGAAAATCACTTGGAAAAGGACGCGTGCAATTTGGTGCATCTGCTTTGGAGGATATGTTGCGTTCTCAAAAAGCCAAGGGTGTCTTGATTCACCGTGATGACTGGATTTCCATTACTCCTGAAATCCAACTACTCTTTACAGAATTTTAGAGGTAAACTATGGTAAGTACACAAGAACAATTTGAACAGGTACAGGCTGTTAAAAAATCGATCAACACAGCTAGTGAAGTCGTGAAAAACCAAGCCTTGCTAGCCATGGCTGACCACTTAGTGGCTGCTACTGAGGAGATTTTAGCAGCTAATGCCATTGATATGGAAGCTGCTAAGGGTAAAATCTCAGATGTGATGCTGGATCGTCTTTATTTGGATGCAAGTCGTATAGAAGCGATGGCAACTGGGATTCGTGAAGTGGTTGCTTTACCAGATCCAATCGGTGAAGTTTTAGAAACCAATCAGCTTGAAAATGGTTTGGTTATCACAAAGAAACGTGTGGCTATGGGAGTTATCGGTATTATCTATGAAAGCCGTCCAAATGTGACGTCTGATGCGGCTGCTTTGGCTCTCAAGAGTGGAAATGCGGTTGTTCTTCGTAGTGGTAAGGACGCCTATCAAACAGCCCATGCCATTGTCACAGCCTTGAAGAAGGGCTTGGAAACGACTACTATTCACCCAGATGTGATTCAACTGGTGGAAGATACCAGCCGTGAAAGTAGCTATGCCATGATGAAGGCCAAAGGCTATCTAGACCTTCTTATTCCTCGTGGAGGAGCTGGTTTGATCAATGCAGTGGTTGAGAATGCTATCGTACCTGTTATCGAGACCGGGACAGGGATTGTCCATGTTTATGTCGATAAGGATGCAGACGAAGACAAGGCTCTGTCTATCATCAACAATGCCAAAACCAGTCGTCCTTCTGTTTGTAATGCCATGGAGGTTCTGCTGGTTCATGAAGACAAAGTGATAAGCTTCCTTCCTCGCTTGGAGCAAGTGCTGGTTGCAGATCGAAAAGAAGCTGGTCTGGAACCAATTCAATTCCGCTTGGATGAGAAAGCAAGTCAGTTTGTTTCAGGTCAAGCAGCTGAGGACCAAGACTTTGACACTGAGTTTTTAGACTATGTCTTAGCTGTTAAGGTTGTGAGCAGTTTAGAAGAAGCAGTTGAGCATATTGAAACCCACAGTACCCATCATTCGGATGCCATTGTGACGGAAAATGCTGAAGCTGCAGCTTACTTTACAGATCAAGTGGACTCTGCAGCGGTCTATGTCAATGCTTCGACTCGTTTCACAGATGGAGGCCAATTTGGTCTTGGTTGTGAAATGGGGATTTCTACCCAGAAACTCCACGCGCGTGGTCCCATGGGCTTGAAAGAGTTGACCAGTTACAAGTATGTGGTTGCTGGTGATGGGCAGATAAGGGAGTAAGAGATGAAGATTGGATTTATCGGCTTGGGGAATATGGGAGCTAGCTTGGCTAAGGCTATTTTGCAGGCCAAGACGGGTGATGACCTTCTCCTTGCCAATCGTAGTCAAGCTAAGGTGGATGCTTTCATTGCCGACTTTGGCGGTCAAGCTTCTAGCAATGAAGAAATCTTTGCAGAAGCAGATGTGATTTTTCTAGGTGTTAAGCCTGCTCAGTTCTCAGACTTGCTTTCTCAATACCAGACTATCCTTGAAAAACGAGAAAGTCTTCTTTTGATTTCGATGGCAGCTGGATTGACTTTAGAAAAACTCGCTAGTCTTCTTCCAAATCAACACAGAATTATTCGTATGATGCCAAATACTCCTGCTTCTATCGGTCAAGGAGTGATCAGCTATGCTTTGTCTCCTAATTGTAAGGCTGAGGACAGTGAGCTCTTTTGTCAGTTATTAGCAAATGCTGGCCTCTTGGTTGAACTAGGTGAAGGATTAATCGATGCTGCGACAGGACTTGCAGGCTGTGGGCCAGCCTTTGTCTATCTCTTTATTGAGTCCTTGGCAGATGCAGGTGTTCAGACTGGATTGCCAAGAGAAACGGCATTGAAAATGGCGGCTCAAACTGTGGTTGGAGCTGGTCAATTGGTCCTAGAAAGCCAGCAACATCCTGGGGTCTTGAAAGACCAAGTTTGTAGCCCAGGCGGTTCGACTATTGCTGGTGTAGCGAGCTTAGAAGCGCATGCTTTTAGAGGAACAGTCATTGATGCAGTTGGTCAAGCCTACAAACGAACACAAGAACTAGGTAAATAAGAGGTGGATTTGTCTGCCTCTTTTATGGTGGTTGATACTCTTCGAAAATCTCTTCAAACTTCGTCAGCTTCCATCTGCAACCTCAAAACAGTGTTTTGAGCAACCTGCGGGTAGCTTCCTAGTTTGCTCTTTGATTTTCATTGAGTATGAAATGAGAAGACAAAAAAGATTGTCACAAACCTCTATTTTTTTGATAGAATAGAAGTAGTAAAAAAGAAATGAGTTAGACATGTCAAAAGGATTTTTAGTCTCTCTTGAGGGACCAGAGGGAGCAGGAAAGACCAGTGTTTTAGAGGCTCTGCTCCCAATTTTAGAGGAAAAAGGAGTAGAGGTGCTGACGACCCGTGAACCTGGCGGAGTCTTGATTGGGGAGAAGATTCGGGAAGTAATTTTGGATCCAAGTCACACGCAGATGGATGCGAAGACAGAGCTTTTGCTCTATATCGCCAGTCGCAGACAGCACTTGGTGGAAAAAGTTCTCCCTGCCCTTGAAGCTGGTAAGTTGGTCATTATGGACCGCTTCATCGATAGTTCCGTTGCCTATCAGGGATTTGGTCGTGGCTTGGATATTGACGCCATTGATTGGCTCAATCACTTTGCGACAGATGGCCTTAAACCCGATTTGACCCTCTATTTTGACATCGAGGTGGAAGAAGGATTGGCTCGCATTGCTGCTAATAGCAATCGTGAGGTCAATCGTTTGGACTTGGAAGGGTTGGACTTGCATAAAAAAGTTCGTAAAGGCTATCTTTCTCTTCTGGATAAAGAAGGAGACCGCATTGTCAAGATTGATGCGAGTCTCCCTTTGGAACAAGTTGTGGAAACTACCAAGGTTGTCTTGTTTGACAGAATGGGTTTGGCCAAATGAAACAAGATCAACTAAAGGCTTGGCAACCAGCCCAGTTTGACCGTTTTGTCCGTATATTAGAACAAGACCAGCTCAATCACGCCTATCTCTTTTCAGGTTTTTTTGGAAGCTTGGGAATGGCGCAATTTTTAGCTAAGAGCCTCTTTTGTACGGATAAAGTAGGTGTTTTACCATGTGAGAAATGCCGAAATTGTAAGCTGATTGAACAGGGAGAATTTCCCGATGTCACCTTGATTAAGCCAGTCAATCAGGTCATCAAGACAGAACGGATTCGAGAATTGGTGGGCCAGTTTTCCCAAGCGGGGATTGAAAGTCAGCAACAGGTCTTTATTATCGAGCAAGCTGAGAAGATGCACCCCAACGCAGCCAATTCTCTGCTCAAGGTCATCGAAGAACCCCAGAGTGAGGTTTATATTTTCTTCTTGACTAGCGATGAGGAAAAGATGTTACCGACCATCCGCAGTCGAACCCAGATTTTCCACTTTAAAAAGCAAGAAGAAAAACTCATCTTGCTCTTAGAACAACTGGGACTGGTTAAGAAAAAAGCGACTCTTTTAGCCCAGTTTAGTCAATCGCGAGCTGAAGCAGAAAAGTTAGCCAATCAGGCAAGTTTTTGGACCTTGGTTGATGAAAGTGAACGCCTGCTGACTTGGTTAGTGCCTAAGAAAAAAGAAAGCTATCTGCAGGTTGCTAAATTAGCCAACTTGGCAGATGACAAGGAAAAACAAGATCAGGTTTTACGGATTCTTGAAGTTCTCTGTGGACAAGATATCCTACAAGCAAGAGTAAGAGTGATTTTACAAGATTTGCTAGAAGCTAGAAAAATGTGGCAGGCTAATGTCAGCTTTCAAAATGTCATGGAATATCTGGTCTTGAAAGAAATATAAACTCAAAAATGAACGATAAAGAAAGGAAAGGGCTGGTTTATGGACAAAAAAGAATTATTTGACGCGCTAGATGATTTTTCCCAACAGTTATTGGTAACCTTGGCCGATGTGGAAGCCATCAAGAAAAATCTCAAGAGCCTGGTAGAGGAAAATACAGCTCTTCGTTTGGAAAATAGTAAGTTGCGAGAACGCTTGGGTGAGGTGGAAGCAGACGCTCCAGTCAAGGCCAAGCATGTTCGTGAAAGTGTCCGTCGAATTTATAAAGATGGTTTTCACGTATGTAATGATTTTTATGGACAACGTCGAGAGCAGGACGAGGAATGTATGTTCTGTGACGAGTTGTTGTACAGGGAGTAGGCATGCAGATTCAAAAAAGTTTTAAGGGGCGGTCTCCCTATGGCAAGTTGTATCTAGTGGCAACGCCAATTGGCAATCTAGATGATATGACCTTTCGAGCTATCCAAACCTTGAAAGAAGTGGACTGGATTGCTGCTGAGGACACGCGCAATACAGGTCTATTGCTCAAGAATTTTGACATTTCTACTAAGCAGATTAGTTTTCATGAGCACAATGCCAAGGAAAAAATTCCTGATTTGATTGATTCTCTGAAAGCAGGGCAAAGTATTGCTCAGGTATCCGACGCGGGTCTGCCTAGTATCTCAGACCCTGGTCATGATTTGGTTAAGGCAGCGATTGAGGAGGAAATCGCAGTTGTCACTGTTCCGGGTGCCTCTGCAGGAATCTCTGCCTTGATTGCCAGTGGTTTAGCGCCTCAGCCACATATCTTTTACGGCTTTTTACCGAGAAAATCAGGCCAGCAAAAGCAATTTTTCGACTCGAAAAAAGATTATCCTGAAACTCAGATTTTCTATGAATCTCCCCATCGTGTGGCAGATACGTTGGAAAATATGCTAGAAGTCTATGGTGACCGCTCGGTCGTATTGGTCAGAGAATTGACCAAAATCTATGAAGAATACCAACGTGGTATCATTTCTGAGTTATTAGAAAGCATTGCTGAAACGCCACTCAAGGGCGAATGCCTTCTCATCGTTGAAGGTGCCAGTCAGGATGTAGAAGAAAAAGACGAGGAAGTCTTGTTCTTAGAAATCCAAGCCCGTATCCAGCAAGGCATGAAGAAAAATCAAGCTATTAAGGAAGTATCTAAGATTTACCAGTGGAATAAGAGCCAGCTTTACGCAGCCTACCACGACTGGGAAGAAAATCAAGAAAATGACTAAACAGGGAAGTTTGCCTTCTTCCCTTTTTTTGTTATACTAGTAGAAGAAAAAATTAGAAAGATTTGTGGGAGTGAAAAAGTCTGGGGGACTTTTTCAGCCTGAGCCAAGAAACTTGAAAGCGAAGTAAGTCCTGTGGACTTTTTCAGTCTGAGCCAAGAAACTCGAAAGCGAGGAAAGTCCTGTAGACTTTTTCAGTCTGAGCCAAGAAATTCGAAAGCTCGTAAATCCGATTGGCTTTTTCAATGTGAACCTTGTCTTCACACTCCCAAAGAGGTATTAGTGTCGTGTCTCAATCTTATATCAATGTTATCGGTGCTGGTTTGGCAGGTTCTGAAGCAGCCTACCAAATCGCAGAACGTGGTATTCCAGTTAAACTTTATGAAATGCGTGGTGTCAAGTCAACACCTCAACACAAAACAGACAATTTTGCAGAGTTAGTTTGTTCTAATTCTCTTCGTGGGGATGCTTTGACAAATGCAGTTGGTCTTCTCAAGGAAGAAATGCGTCGCTTGGGTTCTGTTATTTTGGAATCTGCTGAGGCTACACGTGTTCCTGCTGGAGGAGCCCTTGCGGTGGACCGTGATGGTTTCTCCCAAATGGTGACCGAAAAAGTGGTCAACCATCCCTTGATTGAGGTGGTGCGTGATGAAATTACAGAATTGCCGACAGATGTTATTACGGTTGTCGCTACTGGTCCTTTGACCAGCGATACTCTGGCTGAAAAGATTCATGCTCTTAATGACGGCGATGGTTTCTATTTCTACGATGCGGCAGCGCCTATTATCGACGTCAACACCATCGATATGAGCAAGGTCTACCTCAAGTCTCGATACGATAAGGGAGAAGCTGCCTACCTCAACGCTCCCATGACTAAGCAAGAGTTTATGGATTTCCATGAAGCCTTGGTCAATGCGGAAGAAGCACCGCTCAATTCTTTCGAAAAAGAAAAGTACTTTGAAGGTTGTATGCCTATCGAAGTTATGGCCAAACGTGGCATTAAAACTATGCTTTATGGTCCTATGAAACCAGTCGGTTTGGAGTATCCGGACGACTACACAGGACCTCGTGATGGAGAATTCAAAACACCTTATGCGGTTGTGCAACTTCGTCAGGATAATGCAGCAGGTAGCCTATACAATATTGTTGGTTTCCAGACCCACCTCAAATGGGGAGAACAAAAGCGTGTCTTCCAAATGATTCCAGGCCTTGAAAATGCTGAGTTTGTTCGCTATGGTGTCATGCACCGTAATTCTTACATGGACTCACCAAATCTTCTTGAGCAGACTTACCGTTCTAAGAAACAACCAAATCTCTTTTTTGCTGGTCAGATGACGGGCGTGGAAGGTTATGTAGAGTCCGCAGCGTCAGGCTTAGTTGCGGGAATTAACGCGGCTCGTCTTTTCAAGGGAGAAAGCGAGGCTATTTTCCCAGAAACAACAGCGATTGGAAGCTTAGCTCATTACATCACCCATGCGGACAGCAAACATTTCCAACCAATGAATGTCAATTTCGGAATTATCAAGGAGTTGGAAGGTGAACGTATCCGTGATAAGAAGGCTCGTTATGAAAAAATTGCAGAGCGTGCTCTTAGTGACTTAGAGGAATTTTTAACAGTCTAATTTTTTTCAAAGAATTGCTCATGATACTATAAAAATCTTAGAAATTGTGATAAAATAGGTAGGATAAAAAAAGGAGAGTGAAAATGGCGAATCCCAAGTATAAACGTATTTTAATCAAGTTATCAGGTGAAGCCCTTGCCGGTGAACGTGGCGTAGGGATTGATATCCAAACAGTTCAAACAATCGCAAAAGAGATTCAAGAAGTTCATAGCTTAGGTATCGAAATTGCCCTTGTTATTGGTGGAGGAAATCTCTGGCGTGGAGAACCTGCTGCTGAAGCAGGAATGGATCGCGTTCAGGCAGATTACACAGGAATGCTTGGGACTGTTATGAATGCTCTTGTGATGGCAGATTCACTGCAACAAGTTGGTGTCGATACGCGTGTACAAACAGCTATTGCCATGCAACAAGTGGCAGAGCCTTATGTCCGTGGACGTGCCCTTCGTCACCTTGAAAAAGGTCGTATCGTTATCTTTGGTGCCGGAATTGGTTCACCTTACTTCTCAACAGATACAACAGCGGCCCTTCGTGCAGCGGAGATCGAAGCGGATGCTATCCTTATGGCTAAAAATGGCGTAGATGGTGTTTACAATGCCGATCCTAAGAAAGACAAGACAGCCGTTAAGTTTGAAGAATTGACTCACCGTGATGTTATCAACAAAGGTCTTCGTATCATGGACTCAACAGCTTCAACCCTCTCAATGGATAATGACATTGACTTGGTTGTCTTCAACATGAACCAACCAGGCAACATCAAACGTGTTGTATTTGGAGAAAATATCGGAACAACAGTTTCAAATAATATCGAAGAAAAGGAATAAGAAAGATTATGGCTAACGCAATTATTGAAAAAGCTAAAGAGAGAATGACCCAGTCTCACCAGTCACTTGCTCGTGAATTTGGTGGTATCCGTGCTGGCCGTGCCAATGCAAGCTTGCTTGACCGTGTACATGTAGAATACTATGGAGTAGAAACTCCTCTTAACCAAATCGCTTCAATTACGATTCCAGAAGCGCGTGTTTTGTTGGTCACACCATTTGACAAGTCTTCATTGAAAGATATCGAACGTGCCTTGAACGCTTCTGATCTTGGTATCACACCAGCTAACGACGGTTCTGTGATTCGCTTGGTTATCCCAGCTCTAACAGAAGAAACTCGTCGTGACCTTGCTAAAGAAGTGAAGAAGGTCGGCGAAAATGCTAAAGTGGCTGTCCGCAATATCCGTCGCGATGCTATGGACGAAGCTAAGAAACAAGAAAAAGCAAAAGAAATCACTGAAGACGAATTGAAGACTCTTGAAAAAGACATTCAAAAAGTAACAGACGATGCTGTTAAACACATCGACGACATGACTGCCAACAAAGAGAAAGAACTTTTGGAAGTCTAAAAATAAACAGAAAAACTCAGTTGGCATTGCTGGCTGAGTTTTATTCGAAAGAAGGAAATATGAATACAAATCTTGCAAGTTTTATCGTTGGACTGATCATCGATGAAAACGACCGTTTTTACTTTGTGCAAAAGGATGGTCAAACCTATGCTCTTGCTAAGGAAGAAGGTCAACATACAGTAGGGGATACGGTTAAAGGTTTTGCTTATACAGATATGAAGCAAAAACTCCGTTTGACAACTCTAGAAGTGACTGCCACTCAGGATCAATTTGGTTGGGGTCGTGTCACAGAAGTTCGTAAGGACTTGGGTGTCTTTGTGGATACAGGCCTTCCTGACAAGGAAATCGTTGTGTCACTCGATATTCTCCCTGAACTTAAGGAACTCTGGCCTAAGAAGGGTGACCAACTCTACATCCGTCTTGAAGTGGACAAGAAAGACCGAATCTGGGGCCTCTTGGCTTATCAAGAAGACTTCCAACGTCTGGCTCGTCCTGCCTACAACAACATGCAGAACCAAAACTGGCCAGCCATTGTTTACCGCCTCAAGCTGTCAGGAACTTTTGTTTACCTACCAGAAAATAACATGCTTGGTTTTATCCATCCTAGCGAGCGCTATGCAGAACCACGTTTGGGGCAAGTTTTAGATGCGCGTGTTATTGGTTTCCGTGAAGTGGACCGTACCTTGAACCTTTCCCTTAAACCGCGTTCTTTTGAGATGTTGGAAAATGATGCCCAGATGATTTTGACCTACTTGGAAAGCAATGGCGGTTTCATGACCTTAAATGATAAGTCATCTCCAGACGACATCAAGGCAACCTTTGGTATTTCTAAAGGTCAGTTCAAGAAAGCACTCGGTGGTTTGATGAAGGCTGGTAAAATCAAGCAAGACCAGTTTGGGACAGAGTTGATTTAGGTCTTATAGACATGATAAAGAAATTTGAAGAAATGAGTTTAGAGGAACTCTGGCAACTTTTTCCTATTTTTCTAGTAGAGCACAAGTCAGAGTGGAAAGACTGGTATGAATTGGAGAAAACAAGTCTGAAAAAAATATTGGGTGCAAATGTTATTAAAAGAATAGAACATATCGGTAGCACTGCTATCCCTAATATTTGGGCCAAAAATATCGTTGATATTCTGTTAGAAGTAGGTAGAATAGAGGATTTAGCAAGAGTTAGGGATTTATTGGTGAAGAATGGGTGGCTAGTGATGTCGGAGAGTCCTAACAGGATTTCGCTAAATAAAGGATATACAGAGCAGGGATTTGCTGAGAAAGTTTTTCATTTACATTTGCGAATGACGGGAGATCATAACGAGATTTATTTTAGAGATTATCTCTGCCAGCATCCAGATATCGCCCAAGCGTATCAGGAATTAAAACTCAGTTTGTGGAAACAATTTGAACACAATCGAGACGCCTATACAGATGCGAAAACGGATTTTATAAACCACTATGTGTCAGAGGCTAAGTCCAGTAATTTTTAAAAATCAGAAAAGTTTCATCAAAAAAAGTCTTGATAGGAGAAAGAATTGAGAAAATCATTTTACACTTGGCTCATGACCGAGCGCAATCCTAAAAGTAACAGTCCCAAAGCTATCTTGGCAGACCTAGCTTTTGAGGAGTCAGCTTTCCCAAAACACACAGATGATTTTGATGAGGTTAGTCGCTTTTTGGAAGAACATGCCAGTTTCTCTTTTAACCTAGGTGACTTTGACGCTATCTGGCAGGAATACTTAGAACACTAGCATGATTCACTGGGTTTGGGCTAGTAATTTCTCCATCCCTTTGCTATAATAAAAAGAAATAAAAGGATTAGAGAGGTTCTTTATTTGAAGGAACATTCAATTGACATTCAACTGAGTCATCCAGATGACCTATTTCATCTTTTTGGTTCCAATGAACGCCATCTTCGTTTGATGGAAGAAGAGCTTGATGTGGTGATCCATGCTCGTACGGAGATTGTGCAGGTTTTGGGAGAAGAAGCTGCCTGTGAAGAAGCCCGTCAGGTTATCCAAGCCTTGATGGTTTTGGTGAATCGTGGGATGACAGTTGGCACGCCAGATGTGGTGACTGCGATTAGCATGGTCAAAAACGATGAAATTGATAAGTTTGTCGCTCTTTACGAAGAAGAAATCATCAAAGATAATACAGGAAAACCTATCCGTGTCAAAACATTGGGTCAAAAGCTTTATGTGGATAGTGTCAAACAGCATGATGTGACCTTTGGAATTGGTCCGGCAGGAACAGGTAAGACCTTTCTTGCAGTGACCTTGGCAGTGACTGCCCTTAAACGTGGTCAGGTCAAACGGATTATCTTAACACGTCCAGCGGTTGAGGCAGGAGAGAGTCTTGGATTTCTTCCGGGTGATCTCAAGGAGAAGGTAGATCCTTACCTTAGACCTGTTTATGATGCCTTGTATCAGATTCTAGGCAAAGACCAGACGACTCGTCTCATGGAGCGTGAAATTATCGAGATTGCGCCCCTTGCCTATATGCGTGGCCGGACCTTGGATGATGCCTTTGTCATTCTCGATGAGGCGCAAAATACGACCATCATGCAGATGAAGATGTTCTTGACTCGTTTAGGCTTTCATTCTAAGATGATTGTCAATGGAGATATCAGTCAGATTGACCTGCCACGTAATGTCAAGTCCGGTTTGATTGATGCCCAAGAAAAGCTCAAGAACATCCACCAGATTGACTTTGTTCATTTTTCAGCTAAGGATGTGGTTCGCCATCCAGTTGTCGCTCAGATTATTCGAGCTTATGAACCAGCTCCAATTAAAAATGAAGAGCGTGAAGAAGTCCAAGAAGAAACAGAATAGCAAAAAAGAGCAGTTCAGGTGGAATTGCTCTTTCTTTTATCTGATAATTAGATTTTTTATACTAGTTCATCAATTGGAGTATGTTTTATATCGAGGCCTTGGGCTACTGGAAGACTGGTTAAGTAACCTTGATAAGTGGTAACACCTTGGCGCAAGCCCTCATCTTCAGCAATTGCTTGTGCGAATCCTTTTTCTGCCAAAGCTTCGATATAAGGAAGAGTGACATTGGTTAGGGCGATGGTAGAAGTACGAGCAACCGCACCAGGGATGTTGGCAACGGCATAGTGGAGAACACCGTGTTTTTCATATACAGGCTCATCGTGCGTTGTCACACGGTCAGCTGTCTCGATAACACCACCTTGGTCAACAGCAACGTCAACGATGACTGATCCTGGACGCATTTGTTTGACCATCTCATCTGTCACCAATTTTGGTGCTTTGGCACCTGGAATGAGAACCGCTCCAATCACCACATCCGCATCTCTCACACTGGCTTCGATGTTAAATGAATTGGACATGAGAGTTTGAATTTGGTGACCAAAGACCTCCTCTAAAACGGAGAGACGTTTAGCACTGATATCAAGGATGGTTACTTGAGCACCAAGACCAAGGGCAATTCGAGCAGCATGAGTCCCTACGACACCGCCACCGATGATGGTTACTTTCCCTTTAGGTACACCTGGTACACCACCCAGTAGGACGCCAGAACCTCCTGCTTGTTTGGTTAGGAAGTGAGCTCCGATTTGGACTGCCATACGGCCTGCAACCTCACTCATAGGAACGAGGAGTGGTAATTGACCTTGGGAATCACGGACAGTTTCATAGGCAATTCCTGTTGTTTTTGCTTCCAACATAGCATCTGCTAATTCTGGAGCAGCGGCCATGTGCAAGTAGGTGAAGAGAAGCAGGTCGTCACGTAAGTAACCATATTCAGAAGCTAGTGGTTCTTTTACTTTCACGACCAATTCAGCTGCCCAGGCTTCACCAGCAGTAGTGACAATTTCAGCTCCTTGCTTTTGATAGTCAGCATCAGTAAAGCCAGAACCGAGACCAGCATTTGTTTCGATAAGGACGCGATGACCACGGCCGACTAAGCTGTGGACGCCAGCAGGTGTTAGGGCAACACGGTTTTCATTATTCTTAATTTCTTTTGGAATTCCGATTAACATAGAGAAAAACTCCCTTTCTATTGACGGGTTGTAAATGATTTATCACATTATCTATTAAAATAAGGTGATGATTTTATTCTATATGAAACCGCTTTAAAAAGCAAGAAAAATTTGTTGTAATTTATTTTTTATGCTAGACTGGTAGAAAATATTTTTAAATGGAGGAGAAGTATGGAATCAATCTTTTTAAAACTATCCCAGTATCCAATAATGGAGACTGAGCGTTTATTGCTTAGACCTGTAACTTTGGATGATGCGGAAGCAATGTTTGCCTATGCCTCGGACAGAGAAAATACGCGCTACACTTTTCCAACCAATCAAAGCTTGGAAGAAACCAAGAATAATATTGGTCAGTTCTACTTGGCCAATCCCTTGGGACGGTGGGGAATAGAACTAAAAAGTAATGGCAAATTTATCGGAACCATTGATTTGCACAAGATTGATCCTGTTCTTAAGAAGGCAGCTATTGGCTACATTATCAATAAAAAGTATTGGAATCAAGGATTGACGACAGAAGCCAATCGTGCCGTAATTGAGCTAGCTTTTGAGAAGATAGGGATGAATAAGTTGATTGCCCTTCACGATAAGGACAATCCTGCATCTGGAAAGGTCATGGAGAAATCAGGCATGCGTTTTTCCCACGAAGAAGCTTATGCTTGTATGGACCAGCATGAAGAAGGCCGAATCGTGACAAGAGTTCATTATGTCTTGACCAAGGAAGACTATTTTGCAAATAAATAAGCAGTTGAGAAGAAATTTTCGACTGTTTTTTCTTCCTCTTACGAATAATCTAAGAGAGGAGAAAATATGGAAGCAATTATCGAGAAAATCAAAGAGTATAAAATCATTGTCATCTGTGCTGGTCTGGGTTTGCTTGTAGGAGGATTTTTCCTGCTAAAGCCAGCTCCACAAACACCTGTCCAGGAAACGAATTTGCAGGCTGAAGTTACCGCTGTTTCCAAGGATTCGGTATCCGAAAAGGAAGTGAGGAAGGAAGAGAAGGAAGAACCCCTTGAACAAGATCTAATCACAGTAGATGTGAAGGGAGCTGTTAAATCGCCAGGGATTTATGATTTGCCTGTAGGTAGTCGAGTTAATGATGCTGTTCAGAAGGCTGGTGGTTTGACAGATCAAGCAGATAGCAAGTCGCTCAATCTAGCTCAGAAAGTTAGTGATGAGGCTCTGGTTTACGTTCCAACTAAGGGAGAAGAAGCTAGTCAACAGTCAGGTTCTGGAGCGACTTCTTCAACAAGCAAGGAAAAGAAGGTCAATCTCAACAAGGCCAGTCTAGAAGAGCTTAAACAGGTCAAAGGATTAGGTGGCAAACGAGCTCAGGACATTATCGACCATCGTGAAACAAATGGGAAATTCAAGTCGGTCGACGAACTCAAGAAAGTCTCTGGCATTGGTGCTAAGACCATAGAAAAGCTAAAAGATTATGTTACAGTGGATTAAGAAACTCCCTATTCCCCTAATTTACCTGAGTTTTCTATTACTTTGGCTTTACTATGCCATTTTTTCAGCATCCTATCTTGCTTTGCTTGGCTTTGTTTTTCTGCTAGTCTGTCTCTTTGTACAATTTCCTTGGAAATCAGCAGGCAAAGTTATAGTGCTTTGTGGAATCTTTGCCTTCTGGTTTCTGCTTCAAAATTGGCAACAGAGTCAAGTTAGTCAAAACCTAGCGGATTCTGTTGAAAGGGTACGGATTCTGCCTGACACTATTAAGGTCAATGGTGACAGTCTGTCCTTTCGTGGAAAGGCTGACAACCGCACCTTCCAAGTCTATTATAAACTCCAGTCCGAGGAGGAGAAAGAACAATTTCAAGCTTTAACCGACCTTCATGAGATAGAACTAGAAGGGAAGCTTTCGGAGCCAGAAGGGCAGAGAAATTTTGGTGGTTTTAACTACCAAGCCTATCTGAAAACTCAGGGAATTTACCAGACTCTCAATATTAAAAGAATCCAGTCGCTTAAACAGGTTAGCAGTTGGGATATAGGTGAAAACCTGTCCAGTTTACGCCGAAAGGCTGTGGTTTGGATTAAGACGCACTTTCCAGACCCTATGCTCAATTACATGACGGGGCTTCTATTAGGACATCTGGACACAGATTTTGAGGAGATGAATGAGCTGTATTCCAGTCTAGGAATTATCCACCTATTTGCCTTATCGGGTATGCAGGTAGGCTTTTTCATGGACGGATTTAAGAAACTTCTCTTGCGATTGGGCTTGACCCAAGAAAAGTTGAAATGGCTGACTTATCCCTTTTCCCTTATTTATGCAGGCCTGACTGGATTTTCAGCCTCGGTCATTCGCAGTCTTTTGCAAAAGCTACTGGCTCAACATGGTGTTAAGGGCTTGGATAATTTTGCCTTGACAGTCCTTGTCCTCTTTATCGTCATGCCTAACTTTTTCCTGACAGCAGGAGGTGTCTTGTCCTGCGCTTATGCTTTTATCCTGACCATGACCAGCAAAGAAGAGGAGGGACTTAAGGCTGTTGCCAGAGAAAGTCTGGTCATTTCCTTGGGAATATTGCCCATTCTATCCTTCTATTTTGCGGAATTTCAGCCTTGGTCCATCCTCTTAACCTTTGTCTTTTCCTTTCTATTTGACTTGGTCTTCTTACCGCTCTTGTCTGTCTTATTTGCCCTTTCCTTTCTCTATCCAGTCATTCAGTTGAACTTTATCTTTGAATGGTTGGAGGGGATGATTCGCTTGGTCTCGCAGGTGGCAAGTAGACCTCTTGTCTTTGGACAACCTAATGCATGGATTTTAATCTTATTGTTAATTTCCTTAGCTTTAGTTTATGATTTGAGGAAAAACATTAAAAGGCTAATGGTATTGAGCTTATTGATTACAGGTCTATTTTTCTTTACCAAGCATCCACTGGAAAATGAAATCACCATGCTGGATGTTGGGCAAGGCGAAAGTATTTTCCTAGGGGATGTAACTGGGAAAACCATTCTCATAGATGTAGGCGGCAAGGCAGAATCTAGTAAGAAAATAGAAAAATGGCAAGAAAAGGCGACGACCAGCAATGCTCAGCGAACCTTGATTCCCTATCTCAAAAGTCGAGGAGTGGCCAAGATTGACCAGCTAATTTTGACTAACACGGACAAGGAACATGTTGGAGATTTGTTGGAGGTGATTAAGGCTTTCCATGTAGGGGAGATTTTAGTGTCAAAAGGCAGTTTAAAACAGAAGGAATTTGTAGCAGAACTACAAGCGACCCAAACAAAAGTTAGAAGTATAACAGCAGGAGAGAACCTTCCAATTTTTGGAAGTCAGTTAGAAGTCCTATCTCCAAGGAAAATTGGAGATGGAGGTCCTGAAGATTCCCTGGTTTTGTATGGAAAACTCTTGGATAAGCACTTTCTCTTCACTGGAAATTTGGAGGAGAAAGGAGAGAAGGATTTGCTGAAGCAATATCCTGACCTGGAGGTGGATGTTTTGAAAGCTAGCCAACATGGCTCTAAAAAATCATCAAGTTCAGCCTTTCTAGAAAAACTCAAACCAGAGTTTACTCTCATCTCAGTTGGAAAGAGCAATCGAACGAAACTCCCTCATCAGGAAACCTTGACACGACTGGAGGGTATCAACAGCAAAGTTTACCGAACTGACCAGCATGGAGCTATACGCTTTAAAGGGTGGAATCGTTGGATGATTGAAACGGTTGGTTAATGAGCAGAAACTGGTAAATTCCCAAACTAACTTCCACCGTTAATCCAAGTGGAAGTTAGTCTGATAAAGATCCTAAAAACCAGTGGAAATCCGTGTCAGGGTAAGTTCCATTGGTTTTACTAATGCTTGATTTTAT
>NZ_PKIG01000012.1:0-19530 GCF_002860905.1 Streptococcus oralis subsp. dentisani
GATATCGAGTAGTTTTGTGATAAAATGTAATTGTTCCATATGATTCTTTCTAATGAGTTGTTTGATCGCTTTTCATTATAGGTCATATGGGACTTTTTTTCTACACAAAAAAGGCTCCATAATATCCATAGGGGGTTACCCACTACAAATATTATAGAGCCGTTTTTTATGTGGAAAAATCAGGGAAATCATCGCTTTTTTCATAAAAAAATGCTATAATGAAGGGTATGAAATATCACGATTATATCTGGGATTTAGGTGGAACTTTACTGGATAATTATGAAACGTCAACAGCTGCATTTGTTGAAACATTGGCACTGTATGGCATCACACAAGACCATGACAGTGTCTATCAAGCTTTAAAGGTTTCTACTGATTTTGCGATTGAGACATTCGCTCCCAATTTAGAGAATTTTTTAGAAAAATACAAGGAAAATGAAGCCAGAGAGCTTGAACACCCGATTTTGTTTGAAGGAGTTTCTGAATTATTGGAAGACATTTCAAATCAAGGTGGCCGTCATTTTTTGGTCTCTCATCGAAATAATCAGGTCTTAGAAATTTTAGAAAAAACTTCTATAGCAACCTATTTTACGGAAGTAGTGACTTCTAGCTCAGGTTTTAAGAGAAAGCCAAATCCTGAGTCTATGATTTATTTAAGAGAAAAATATCAGATTGGCTCTGGTCTTGTCATTGGTGATCGACCAATTGATATCGAAGCCGGGCAAGCTGCAGGACTAGCTACCCACTTGTTTACCAGTATCGTGAATTTAAGACAAGTATTAGACATGTAAGAAAAAGGAATAAGATGACAGAAGAAATCAAAAATCTGCAGGCACAAGATTATGATGCCAGTCAAATTCAAGTTTTAGAGGGCTTAGAGGCTGTTCGTATGCGTCCAGGGATGTATATCGGGTCAACCTCAAAAGAAGGTCTTCACCATCTAGTCTGGGAAATTGTTGATAACTCAATTGATGAGGCCTTGGCAGGATTTGCCAGCCATATTCAAGTTTTTATTGAGCCAGATGATTCGATTACAGTTGTTGATGATGGGCGTGGTATCCCAGTCGATATTCAGGAAAAAACAGGTCGACCTGCCGTTGAGACTGTCTTTACAGTCCTTCACGCTGGAGGAAAATTTGGCGGTGGCGGCTACAAGGTTTCAGGTGGTCTTCACGGAGTAGGGTCATCAGTAGTTAATGCCCTTTCCACTCAATTAGATGTTCATGTCCACAAAAACGGTAAGATTCACTACCAAGAATACCGTCGTGGTCATGTTGTCGCAGACCTTGAGGTGGTTGGAGATACGGATAAAACGGGAACAACAGTTCACTTCACACCGGACCCAGAAATCTTCACTGAAACAACAACATTTGACTTCGATAAATTAAATAAACGGATTCAAGAGTTGGCCTTTCTAAATCGCGGTCTTCAAATCTCCATCACAGATAAGCGTGAGGGTTTGGAACAAACCAAACATTACCATTACGAAGGTGGGATTGCTAGTTACGTTGAATATATCAATGAGAACAAGGATGTAATCTTTGATACACCAATCTACACAGATGGTGAGATGGATGATATCACAGTTGAAGTAGCCATGCAGTATACAACGGGTTACCATGAAAACGTCATGAGTTTCGCCAATAATATTCATACCCATGAAGGTGGAACGCATGAACAAGGTTTCCGTACAGCCTTGACTCGTGTTATCAACGACTATGCTCGTAAAAATAAGTTACTGAAAGACAATGAAGACAACCTAACAGGGGAAGATGTTCGTGAAGGATTAACTGCAGTTATCTCAGTTAAACATCCAAATCCACAGTTTGAAGGACAAACTAAGACCAAACTGGGGAATAGCGAAGTGGTCAAGATTACCAATCGCCTCTTCAGTGATGCCTTCTCCGATTTCCTCATGGAAAATCCACAGATTGCTAAACGTATCGTGGAAAAAGGGATTTTAGCTGCTAAGGCTCGTGTGGCTGCCAAGCGTGCGCGTGAAGTCACTCGTAAAAAATCTGGTTTGGAAATTTCCAACCTTCCAGGGAAACTAGCAGACTGTTCTTCTAACAATCCTGCTGAAACAGAACTCTTTATCGTCGAAGGAGACTCAGCTGGTGGCTCAGCCAAATCTGGTCGTAACCGTGAATTTCAGGCAATCCTTCCGATTCGCGGTAAGATTTTGAACGTTGAAAAGGCAAGTATGGATAAAATTCTAGCCAACGAAGAAATTCGTAGTCTTTTCACAGCGATGGGAACAGGATTCGGTGCAGAATTTGATGTTTCAAAAGCTCGTTACCAAAAACTCGTTTTGATGACCGATGCCGATGTCGATGGTGCTCACATTCGTACCCTTCTTTTAACCTTGATTTATCGTTATATGAAACCAATTCTAGAAGCTGGTTATGTTTATATCGCCCAACCACCAATCTATGGTGTCAAGGTTGGAAGCGAGATTAAAGAATATATCCAGCCAGGAGCAGATCAAGAAATCAAACTCCAAGAAGCCTTGGCCCGTTATAGTGAAGGTCGTACCAAACCGACTATTCAGCGTTATAAGGGTCTAGGTGAAATGGACGACCATCAGTTATGGGAAACAACCATGGATCCTGAACATCGCTTGATGGCTAGAGTTTCTGTGGATGATGCTGCAGAAGCAGATAAAATCTTTGATATGTTGATGGGGGATCGAGTAGAGCCTCGTCGTGAGTTTATTGAAGAAAATGCTGTCTATAGTACACTTGATGTCTAAAAATAGGGAGAAGTAGTTCCCTTGGTATAAAAAATATGATATAATCGTTACGATTGTTTCAAGTAAAAAAGGAGTTTAATATGTCTGCTACACTAGTAATTTATTTAATAATTGCAGTTGCAGTTTTATTGGTCATTGCCTATGCTATCGCAATCTATGTAAGGAAGCGCAATGAAAGTAAATTAGCAATTTTAGAAGAGAAAAAAGAAGAGCTTTATAATCTTCCGGTTAATGATGAAGTTGAAGCTGTAAAAAATATGCACTTGATTGGACAAAGTCAGGTGACTTTCCGTGAATGGAATCAAAAATGGGTTGATTTATCTCTTAATTCTTTTGCCGATATCGAAAATAATCTTTTCGAGGCAGAAGGCTACAATAACTCATTCCGTTTTTTCAAAGCAAGTCATCAAATTGATCAAATCGAGAGTCAAATTACCTTGATTGAAGAAGATATTGCAGCAATTCGCAATGCTTTAGCAGATTTGGAGAAACAAGAGTCTAAAAATAGTGGACGTGTTCTTCATACCTTGGACTTGTTTGAGGAGTTACAACACAGAGTTGCTGATCATTCTGAAGAATATGGCCAAGGTTTATCTGAAATTGAAAAACAATTGGAAAATATCCAATCAGAGTTTTCTCAGTTTGTAACTTTAAATTCGTCTGGAGATCCAGTAGAAGCAGCTGTGATTTTGGATAATGCTGAAAATCATATTTTGGCTTTAACGCATATTGTTGATCGTATACCAGCAATTGTAGCAACATTATCTAAAGACCTACCTGATCAACTGGAAGATTTAGAAGATGGCTACCGTAAGCTTTTAGATGCTAATTATCATTTTGCTGAAACGGATATTGAAGCTCGTTTCCAACTGCTTTATGAAGCTCTCAAGAAAAATCATGAGAATATTGCGAAACTAGAATTGGATAATGCAGAGTACGAAAATACTCAAATCCAAGAAGAGATTAATGCACTTTATGATATCTTTACAAGAGAAATTGCGGCACAGAAAGTAGTAGAAGGTTTAGTAGCAACACTTCCTACTTATCTGCAGCACATGAAGGAAAATAATGCTTTATTGATAGAAGACATTGAGCGTTTGAGTAAAAACTATTTACTTTCTGAGTCGGATGCAAGTCATGTTCGTCGTTTACAGTCCGAATTAGAAAGCTTTGAGACTGCTATTATTGAAGCGATTTCGGATCAGGATGAAGCAACTCAAGCATATTCAATTCTTGAAGAAAAACTTGAATCTCTGCAGGAAAATCTTAAAGAGATTGAAGATGAACAAATTGCAGTTAGTGAGCGTCTCGCACGAGTTGAGAAAGATGATATCAATGCACGTCAAAAAGCAAATGTATATGTTAATCGTCTCCATACAATCAAGAGATATATGGAAAAACGGAACCTACCTGGTATTCCACAAACTTTCTTGAAGTTATTCTTTACAGCAAGTAATAATACGGAAGATCTAATGGCTGAATTAGAGCAAAACTTAGTCAATATAGAATCAGTTAACCGTATTCTTGAAATTGCAACGAAGGATATGGAAGAGCTTGAGGCGGAAACTTATAATATTGTACAGTATGCAACCTTGACAGAGCAACTTTTACAATATTCTAACCGCTACCGCTCATTTGATGAACGTATTCAAGAAGCCTTTAATGAAGCTTTAGATATTTTTGAGAAAGAATTTGATTATCGCGCTTCGTTTGACAAGATTTCTCAAGCATTGGAAGTGGCAGAGCCTGGTGTAACCAACCGCTTTGTTACCTCATATGAGAAAACACGTGAAACAATTCGTTTCTAAAATAATAAAAAGATTTGATTGTGTGAGAAGCAGAATCAAATCTTTTTTATAGTTGTGGGGAGATTTACTTCATTTTCTCCTGAGATTGAGTTTTTGCCCAGCCGATTTATCCACCACCTCAAAACAGTGTTTTATACTCTTCGAAAATCTCTTCAAACCACATCAGCTTCGCCTTGCCTTATATATGCCATTGCTTTCGTCAGTCTTATCTGCAGCTTCAAAGTTATGCTTTGAGCAACCTGTGGCTAGCTTTCTAGTTTGCTCTTTGATTTTTCATTGATTAGCAATAGACTTCAAAATTATAAAAACGCATAATAGCAGGTGTAGAAACTTTGCTACTATGCGTTTTATTATGGAAAGACTTACTGGATTTTTTCTCGAATCGAGTTTTTACTTAACTTCTTTACTTGATTGGAATCGAAATCCCAATTAATTTTTCTGAATAGAGGGTTTTGATATTGGCCTCATCAATAGAGTCCTTATCAATTTTACGTTTCAAGAAAAATTCTTGAATCGCTTCGATTTCAGGTTCGCGAATAGCGCGGTGTTTGTTTGAGATGAGGATTTCATAGTGAAGCGGAGCTTGAGTAAAAATAACATCGGTATTCCCTGCAGAATAAACCTCAACAAGGGTTGCATCTGTACTTTCTAGCTGGCTTTTTACAAGTTGCGAGTGTGAGTTTGTCGTATTGATTAGCTTCATAACATTTCCTCCGATTTTCTAATTCTATTATAGCACTTTTTGAATAAAGTAGCTGGATTTAGTCAATCTTATGCTGTTTTTTCCAAGATTCAATAGCCCATTTATGGCTACCACGTTTGAGATTTTCAATAGCCTCGTCAATAGGGAACCAGGCAATATGATTAAAGTCTTCTAGTGGCTTTTGCACTTCTTTGAAAGAAGTCGCTTCATAGAGATAGGCAGGATTGTAGTAGTAGGTGTCACGATGACGAGAGTAGAAATATTCGTCAGCTTGTCCGTAATAGGTACCAATTTCAGCTGTGAATCCAAGCTCTTCAATCAATTCACGCTTTAGGGCTTCTTGATGATTTTCACCTGCTTCAATTTCACCACCTGGTAGGAACCAGGCGCCATTGGGTGCTTGAACAAGAACAATTTGTTTTTGTTCAGCGTCAGGGATAACTGCATACACTCCATAGCGTGCAACATAATCTGTATTCGCTTTTTTTCTCCGAAAGTTGGGTTTGCCATTGAATTTTCCTCATTATCTAGTATCGTTATTATTATCATAATGGACAAAGGGCAAGCTGTCAAGAAATTACAGTTATTTTAGTAAAAAAGAAGCAGAAAATTTTCATTTTCTACTTCTTTTCTATAGTATTTATTTTTCTGTCTCAGAAGTTTTAACTTCTGCTTTTTTGGCAGATTTGATTTGAATCTTGCCTTTGCTGGTCATAACTGCCTTGAGGTCTTTTTCGCTTGGATTTTCAAGGTAGTAGTCAGTGATTGCGTCCTCTATATAGTCTTGAATGGTACGGCGGAGTGGGCGTGCTCCCATTTTTGGATCATAACCGAGGTCAACCAATTTTTCCTTGACCTTGTCTGTCACATCGAGATGGATATTGTTGCTAGAAAGGCGCTTGTTAACGTCTGCTAGCATAAGCTCGACAATCTGAAGGAGGTTATCCTTGCTGAGAGCCTTAAATTCGATAATACCATCAAAACGGTTCATAAACTCTGGGCTAAAGAAGTTACCGAGTTCACCGAGAACAGAATTGGTACGTCCTTCTCTAGCAGCACCAAAACCAACGCTGGCTTCAGCCTTACCTGTCCCTGCATTTGAGGTCATGATAATGATGGCATCCTTGAAGCTAACGGTACGTCCTTGCCCATCTGTCAAACGACCATCGTCCAAGACCTGGAGGAACATGTGCATAACATCTGGATGGGCTTTCTCTACTTCATCCAAGAGAATAAGAGAATATGGATTGCGGCGAACTTTTTCAGTTAATTGCCCAGCCTCATCGTAACCAACATAACCTGGAGGGGCACCGACCAACTTAGCAACGCTGTGTTTTTCCATGTATTCACTCATGTCAAAGCGAATCATGCTGTCAGCAGAACCAAAAAGTTCAATGGCTAGTTGTTTGGAAAGTTCTGTCTTACCGACACCGGTTGGCCCGACAAAGAGGAAGCTTCCAATTGGACGGTTAGGCGTACCGAGACCGACACGATTCCGGCGAATAGCCTTGGCAATCTTATCGACAGCATCATCCTGTCCAATAACATGAGACTTGAGATCTTCGGCTAGATGGATGAGTTGAGATTGTTCTTTCTCTTTTAAATCACCAACAGGGATATTGGTTTTCTGCTCGATAATGTGCTCAATAGTTTTTTCACTGATGATAGGAGTATCCTGGTCTGTGACCTTTTTCTTTTGCATTTCCTTATACTTGGCAATCTGGTCACGGAAGTAGGCGGCCTTTTCAAAATCTTCTTCTCGTGTAGCTTGAGATTTGAGATTTTCAGCCTCAATCAAGCGTTGATCAATTACTTTAGGGTCTACAAAATTCAAGGTCAAGTTCATCTTAGAACCAGCTTCGTCTAGGAGGTCAATGGCCTTGTCAGGCAAGAAGCGGTCTTGGATGTAGCGATTAGAAAGAGTTGCAGCTGCTTCAATTGCAGCATCGGTATATTGAACGTGGTGGTAGTCTTCGTATTTCTTTTGAATCCCTTTGAGGATAGTGATTGTTTCTTCCACTGTTGGTTCATCGACCTTGACAGGCTGCATACGACGCTCTAGGGCTGCATCCTTTTCAATGATACGGTATTCATTGAGGGTAGTGGCACCGACCAGTTGCAGTTCCCCACGAGCAAGGGCTGGTTTGAGGATATTTCCAGCATCCATGTTGCCATCGCCAGTAGAACCAGCACCGACAATTTCATGGATTTCATCGATAAAGAGGATGATGTCCTCACGTTTGCGAATTTCTTCCATGAGCTTTTGCATGCGTTCTTCAAATTGCCCTCGGATCCCCGTTCCTTGAACCAAGCTAACCACATCCAAACGGATGACTTGTTTTCCTTGGAGTTTATGTGGAACATCGCCATCAACGATTTTCTGAGCTAGACCTTCGACAACGGCCGTTTTTCCGACACCTGGTTCACCGATAAGAACAGGATTATTCTTGGTTCTGCGATTGAGAATCTCGATGACACGAATAATTTCATCGTCGCGCCCAATAACAGGGTCTATATCTCCACGACGGGCAATTTCAGTTACGTTGATACCAAATTCTTCCAGCAGGCCTTTTTCTTGGTTTGGTGGCGGAGTTTGAGCAGATCCACGATTTTGGGAACCATAACCGCCGTTTCCACCGTAACCTCCACCTGATTGGGTTGGGGGAATAGGAGGAGTATTGCTAGAAGGTCTAAAATTGTTTAGGTCATTGAAGAAATCACCAAATGGATCAAAGTCACGATTGTTCAGATCCGTCATACCTTTAAAGAGGCTATTATTAGGATCTGTCTTGATAATCTTATAGCAGTTTTGACAGAGGTCAATTTGTTTTTGCTTTCCATTGAGATTGGTATAAAGATGAATTGTTGAGTCGTTGATTTTACAGTTTTGACAAAGCATACATCTACCTCATTTCTTTCTTTAGCCGGACCTATCTAAAGGTCAAAAATAGTCAAATTTCTATACTCTCATTATAACAGGATTGGGGTGTAAAGCAAGTAAAAAGATTGCAGCTTTGAGAAGTTGTTACAATGAAAATCTTTGTGAATTTGGACTATAAAAAAATCCTATTTGTGAGACAAAAAGGATTTTGGTTAGACATGCAGGGTGTAATCCCAGCTTGTTTTGTATTAGTAAAGGAGTTCGTAAATCTCCATTGCAATCAAGTCAATGCTGTCAAACGTATAAGTTTCGCGAGCTTCGACATCACGAAGGGTAAAAATTGATCCGTTTTCTTCGTCGTGGCTGTATGCAACTTCTGCAACAACAACTCCTTCGCGTTCAAAATTACGTTTTAAATTTCCGCCGTCTTTTGCCATTGCTTCCAGGCGGTTGATGATTCTAACCAAATGTGATTCCATTTTGATTCTCCTTCATTTCTTATCGTTACTATTTTACCATAAAGGAGGCCAACTTGACTAGAAAAAACTAAGATTTCTCGCTAAATCTACTAGTTTTAAGTTTTTTTGAATAAATCGGATAAAAAGTTTGAATTTTAATTCAATACATGTTATAATCATACAGAATTCTATTTTAGAAAGCAGTGTGACTATGAATTTTTCTTTTTTGCCTAAGTATTTACCTTATTTTAACTATGGGGCTGTCGTGACGGTTCTCATTTCTATCTGTGTTGTCTTTTTGGGAACTATTTTGGGTGTTGTCTTGGCTTTTGGGCAACGTTCAAAGTTTAAACCGCTTGTTTGGCTTGCCAACTTGTACGTTTGGATTTTCCGTGGGACACCGATGATGGTTCAGATTATGATTGCCTTTGCCCTTATGCACATCAATGCTCCGACTATTCAGGTTGGAATTTTAGGTGTTGATCTTTCTCGTCTGATTCCAGGGATTTTGATTATCTCTATGAACAGTGGTGCTTATGTTTCTGAGACTGTTCGTGCTGGGATTAATGCAGTTCCAAAAGGTCAGCTAGAAGCGGCTTATTCGCTAGGGATTCGTCCTAAAAATGCTATGAGATATGTGATTTTGCCACAAGCAATCAAAAATATCTTGCCAGCATTGGGGAACGAATTTATTACCATTATCAAGGACAGCTCCCTCTTATCAGCTATCGGTGTTATGGAGTTGTGGAACGGGGCTACAACAGTTTCTACAACAACCTATCTACCTTTAACACCACTTTTATTTGCAGCCTTTTACTACTTGATTATGACCTCTATTTTGACCGTAGCCTTGAAAGCTTTTGAAAAACGTATGGGACAAGGAGATAAGAAATAATGACAGAAACCTTGATAAAAATTGAAAATTTACATAAATCATTTGGAAAGAATGAAGTATTGAAGGGCATCAACCTCGAGATTAAAAGAGGAGAAGTTGTCGTTATCATCGGTCCTTCAGGGAGCGGGAAATCTACCTTGCTTCGTTCTATGAATTTGTTGGAAGAAGCGACCAAGGGGAAAGTTATCTTTGAGGGAGTCGATATTACGGATAAGAAGAATGACCTCTTTGCCATGCGTGAGAAGATGGGCATGGTTTTCCAACAATTCAATCTCTTTCCTAATATGACTGTGATGGAAAATATCACCTTGTCACCTATCAAGACCAAAGGTGAGAGCAGGGAAGTTGCTGAGAAGAGAGCCCAAGAGCTTTTGGAAAAAGTTGGTTTGCCAGATAAGGCAGATGCTTATCCACAGAGTTTGTCAGGTGGTCAGCAACAACGGATTGCCATCGCGCGTGGGTTGGCTATGGAACCAGATGTTTTGCTCTTTGACGAGCCAACTTCAGCCTTGGATCCTGAAATGGTAGGTGAGGTATTGGCTGTTATGCAAGACCTTGCCAAGTCAGGGATGACTATGGTTATCGTAACACATGAGATGGGATTTGCGCGTGAGGTGGCAGATCGTGTTATCTTTATGGCAGACGGTGTAGTTGTTGAAGATGGGACACCTGAGCAGATTTTTGAACAAACCCAAGAACAACGGACTAAGGACTTCTTGAGTAAGGTTTTATAATCTATTTTAAAATTTCAAGACAAGATTAGTGAAAAGCTCAACCAGAGCTTTTTCTTATAGTTTGAAACTATAGGATAGCCTAGGAAAGAAGTGTTAGAGGGTGCTAGCAGTTTTTGGTATAATGGAAGATATTTGAAAGAAAAGAGAAGTGATATGACACAGATTATTGATGGGAAAGCTTTAGCGGCCAAATTGCAGGGGCAGTTGGCTGAAAAGACTGCAAAATTAAAGGAAGAAACAGGTCTAGTGCCTGGTTTGGTAGTGATTTTGGTTGGGGACGATCCAGCCAGCCAAGTCTACGTTCGCAACAAGGAGAGGTCAGCTCTTGCGGCTGGTTTCCGTAGCGAAGTAGTGCGATTTCCAGAGACTATTACTCAAGAGGAATTGTTAGACCTGATTGCTAAATATAATCAGGATCCAGCTTGGCATGGGATTTTGGTCCAGTTGCCATTACCAAAACACATTGATGAAGAGGCGGTTCTATTGGCTATTGACCCAGAAAAGGATGTGGATGGTTTTCATCCTCTAAATATGGGACGCCTTTGGTCTGGACATCCAGTCATGATTCCATCAACACCTGCAGGAATTATGGAAATGTTTCATGAATATGGGATTGACTTGGAAGGTAAAAATGCGGTCGTCATCGGTCGTTCCAATATCGTTGGAAAACCTATGGCCCAGCTTCTTTTGGCCAAGAATGCTACAGTGACTTTGACCCACTCACGGACTCATAATCTTGCCAAGGTGGCTGCAAAAGCGGATATTCTTGTGGTCGCAATCGGCCGCGCCAAGTTTGTGACTGCTGACTTTGTCAAACCAGGTGCCGTGGTCATTGACGTTGGGATGAACCGCGATGAAAATGGTAAGCTCTGTGGTGATGTTGATTATGAGGCGATTGCCCCACTTGCAAGCTACATCACGCCAGTACCTGGAGGTGTCGGTCCTATGACCATTACCATGCTGATGGAGCAAACTTATCAAGCAGCACTTCGGACATTGGATAGAAAATAAGAGAAAAATCGCTGAAGAGAGTGTATTTTCTATAGTTATATCTGAAATGGCATACAATAATTGTAAAAATAAAATTACAAAAGGAGGTCTGCGCCTCCTTTTTGTTGTATAATAAATGCGAGAGGAAAAAAGATGAAAGTGATTGATCAAGCCTTACTAGAAAAAGTCATTATTGAACGTTCTTGTACAAGTCATAAAGGAGACTACGGTCGTCTGCTGTTGCTGGGTGGGACTTATCCTTATGGTGGTGCCATCATCATGGCTGCTTTGGCAGCTGTAAAAAGCGGTGCAGGATTGGTGACCGTTGGAACGGACAGGGAAAATATTCCAGCTCTGCACAGTCATTTGCCTGAGGCTATGGCCTTTTCTCTTCAAGACCAGCAATTGTTAAAAGAGCAATTGGAGAAGGCAGAAGTTGTCTTGCTGGGGCCTGGTTTACGAGACGATGCTTTTGGAGAAAATCTAGTAAAACAAGTCTTTGTTAATTTAAGTCAAAATCAGATTTTGATTGTAGACGGAGGGGCCTTAACCATCCTTGCTAGGATAAGTTTGTCATTTCCATCTAACCAGCTTATCCTAACTCCCCACCAAAAGGAGTGGGAAAAGCTGTCTGGTATTGCTATTGAAAAGCAAAACGAAGATGCAACGGCTAGTGCCCTAACTTCCTTCCCTCAAGGAACAATTTTGGTAGAGAAAGGTCCAGCTACTCGTATTTGGCAAGTTGGCCAACCTGATTTTTACCAGTTACAGGTTGGCGGTCCCTATCAGGCTACTGGGGGAATGGGAGATACTCTAGCTGGAATGATTGCAGGATTTGCAGGTCAATTTCGGCAGGCCAGTCTCTACGAGCGTGTAACCGTAGCGACTCATCTTCATTCAGCTATTGCTCAAGAACTAGCTCAAGAACAGTATGTAGTCTTGCCAACGGAGATCAGCAGTTATCTTCCCAAAGTAATGAAAAAAATATCTCAAAAAAAACTAGGATAAAATTCAATTTTAGGAGAAAACGAAGTAAATATTACCACAATAAAACGCATAATATCAAGTTTTTTTAATACCTGATACTATGCGTATTTGACTTTAAAGTTTTTTTGCTCTGTCTCTATTTTGGAGCAATCTTTTGCTCAGTATGTTTTATAATTTCTCGTTGATAAATCGGATAAACTGATTCCACCAAACTTTTAAGAAGAAAGCTTTTTCAACTTTCTTTTCTGCTAGCATTTCGAAACTAGGACGTTTTGTGGTAATGTAACCTTGACCAATCAAATCCTTGTCTTCGTAAGTCAAATGGCCAACCACTGTTCCAGCTTCAAGTGGTGCGGGGATTGTTTTAGAATCAGGTGTAAATTGAATAGATTGGGAAGATTGATTCCCACCACGTTCAATTAGATAGATATCCTCTGGGGCCACTGCAGTGACCGTATCTTCTTTTCCATCTTGTACAGGTGCTTTGCTATCTTGATAGGCATCGCCTTTTTGCACGATTTTACGAAGTGTAAATGTAGAAGAAATATAATCCATTAGGGAAGATGTAGCTGTAAACCGAGCGTAAGGATTATTGTCTTGATGATCTGCATTCAAAACGACTGTGATAACCCTCATGCCTTTTTCGACAGTAGTACCAACAAAAGATTCTCCAGCCTTGTCTGTTGTTCCTGTCTTAAGGCCATCAAAACCACCGCGATAAGCAGGCATACCCTCTAACATGTAGTTGGTAGAAGTGATTGTCATCCCAGCAAAAGTAGATGAAGGTTTTTTAGTGATTTCCAAGACTTGTGGGTATTTTTTGATGAGGTTGCGAGCAACGATAGCGACATCATATGCACTGAGTTTATTTTCATCATCTTTTTTAGATCCTGGGTAAATATTATCTCCTAGAGTCTCGTTGTTAAGACCAGTTGTATTGACAACCGTGGCATCTTTGATTCCCCATTCCAAGAGTTTTACTCGCATCATATCAACGAAGTTTTTTTCTGAGCCAGCAATTTTCTCAGCTAGGGCAATAGCGGCGCTGTTGGCACTAGATACCAGAGTTGCTTCAAGCAACTCTTCGACAGTATAATTACGGGCCTCCATAGGAACATTACTGGCTTCAGAATTTGTCGTCAATTGATAAGGATAATCAGAAATATCTACTGGGGTGGATAGTGTGATACTTCCATTTTCGAGTGCTTCATAGACCAGGTAAACGGTAAGTAGTTTTGTTATAGAAGCAATTTCGACAGGTTGAGTTGCATCTTTCTCATAGAGAATTTTACCAGTATTTGCCTCAACAGCAATGGCATGTTTTGCAGCAATATTAAAATCTTGAGCAGCAGCAGTAGAAGCACCTCCTAAAAGGGAGACAGTTAATAAAGTTAAAAATATTTTTTTCATAGTAGTCTTATTCTATCATAAAGAAAAAAAATATTCTTGCTTTAATAATTCATCCGTTAAGCTTTTTGAAAATATGGTAAAATAGAGTGAGGGAGGTAGCTCATGTTTCGTAGAAATAAATTATTTTTTTGGACCACAGAAATTTTACTCTTAACCATCATCTTTTACCTATGGAGACAGATGGGGTCTTTGATTAACCCTTTTGTTAGTGTGCTTAATACAATTATGATTCCATTTTTATTAGGGGGCTTTCTTTATTATTTGACAAACCCTATTGTTACTTTCTTAAATAAAGTCTGTAAACTCAATCGTTTACTTGGTATTTTAATTACCTTGTGTGCTTTGGTCTGGGGAATGGTCATAGGTGTTGTCTATCTCTTACCTATTTTGATTAATCAGTTATCTAGTTTGATTATATCTAGTCAAACTATTTATAGTCGGGTACAAGACTTAATCATAGACTTATCTAATTACCCTGCGCTCCAGAATTTGGATGTAGAAGCTACAATTCAGCAGTTAAACTTATCCTATGTTGATATTCTTCAGAATATCCTAAATAGCGTATCAAATAGTGTGGGGAGCGTCTTGTCAGCTCTTATCAGTACTGTTTTGATTTTGATTATGACTCCAGTTTTTTTGGTTTATTTCTTACTAGATGGACATAAATTCTTGCCCATGCTTGAAAGAACGATTCTAAAGAGGGATCGCTTGCATATTGCAGGTCTCTTAAAGAATTTAAATGCGACGATTGCTCGCTATATTAGTGGAGTCGCAATTGATGCCATTATTATCGGTTGTTTGGCCTTTATCGGATATAGCGTGATTGGTTTGAAATACGCTTTGGTCTTTGCCATCTTTTCAGGATTGGCCAATCTCATTCCTTATGTGGGACCAAGTATTGGCTTGATTCCGATGATTATTGCCAATGTCTTTACTGATCCTCATAGAATGCTAATTGCAGTTGTTTACATGCTAATCATTCAACAAGTGGATGGAAATATCCTTTACCCTCGAATCGTTGGTGGTGTGATGAAAGTTCATCCAATTACGATTTTAGTATTACTTTTGTTATCAAGTAATATCTATGGTGTCATTGGTATGATTGTCGCAGTACCAACCTATTCTATCTTAAAAGAAATTTCTAAGTTCTTATCACGTTTGTATGAAAATCATAAAACAATGAAAGAACGAGAAAGAGAATTAGCTAAGTAAAAGTCAGGAAATTCCTGATTTTTCTTTTTCTTTAGGTAAATTATAGGAGTAGAAGTGCCATTTAGATTAGCCTATTAAGAATAATTCACAAAAACTTTGTAAAACACTTGCAATTTAGCTGAAATTTGATAAAATAGTAAGGAAAGTTAGACTGTATTGCCTACTGTCTATCTATAAAATATATTTTATTGGAGGCTTTTACTCAAATGGCAAAAGAAAAATACGATCGTAGTAAACCACACGTTAACATTGGTACTATCGGACACGTTGACCACGGTAAAACTACCCTAACTGCAGCTATCACAACTGTTTTGGCACGTCGCTTGCCTTCATCAGTTAACCAACCTAAAGACTATGCGTCTATCGATGCTGCTCCAGAAGAACGCGAACGCGGTATCACTATCAACACTGCGCACGTTGAGTACGAAACTGAAAAACGTCACTACGCTCACATCGACGCTCCAGGACACGCGGACTACGTTAAAAACATGATCACTGGTGCCGCTCAAATGGACGGAGCTATCCTTGTAGTAGCTTCAACTGACGGACCAATGCCACAAACTCGTGAGCACATCCTTCTTTCACGTCAGGTTGGTGTTAAACACCTTATCGTCTTCATGAACAAAGTTGACTTGGTTGACGACGAAGAATTGCTTGAATTGGTTGAAATGGAAATCCGTGACCTATTGTCAGAATACGACTTCCCAGGTGACGATCTTCCAGTTATCCAAGGTTCAGCTCTTAAAGCCCTTGAAGGTGACACTAAATACGAAGACATCGTTATGGAATTGATGAACACAGTTGATGAGTACATCCCAGAACCAGAACGTGACACTGACAAACCATTGCTTCTTCCAGTCGAAGACGTATTCTCAATCACTGGACGTGGTACAGTTGCTTCAGGACGTATCGACCGTGGTATCGTTAAAGTCAACGACGAAATCGAAATCGTTGGTATCAAAGAAGAAACTCAAAAAGCAGTTGTTACTGGTGTTGAAATGTTCCGTAAACAACTTGACGAAGGTCTTGCCGGAGATAACGTAGGTGTCCTTCTTCGTGGTGTTCAACGTGATGAAATCGAACGTGGACAAGTTATCGCTAAACCAGGTTCAATCAACCCACACACTAAATTCAAAGGTGAAGTTTACATCCTTACTAAAGAAGAAGGTGGACGTCACACTCCATTCTTCAACAACTACCGTCCACAATTCTACTTCCGTACTACTGACGTTACAGGTTCAATCGAACTTCCAGCAGGTACTGAAATGGTAATGCCTGGTGATAACGTGACAATCGACGTTGAGTTGATCCACCCAATCGCCGTAGAACAAGGTACTACATTCTCTATCCGTGAGGGTGGACGTACTGTTGGTTCAGGTATGGTTACAGAAATCGAAGCTTAATTCGATTTAGTTCCCAGAAGAACAATTATTTAAGTCAGACACTAAAAGAATCTTGCTTTGCGAGGTTCTTTTTTTCAGATATTGAACTAATACTCTTCGAAAATCAAATTCAATCCACGTCAGCGTCACCTTGCCGTACTCAAGTACAGCCTGCGGCTAGCTTCCTAGTTTGATCTTTGATTTTCATTGAGTATAAAATTGAAGAATTGTTTACATAAAAAAGCTCTATACACTTGATGGGCACAGAGCAAAGGGGGCTTTATTTGATATAGAGTTCTTGATTTTTTAGGACAATTTCACGGACACTTGCGAATTTCTTGAGTTTTTTAAGCTCTTCTGGATGAGTGACGAGAGTGATAACATAACCTTCCTTGCCCATACGGCCAGTACGGCCAGCACGGTGTGTGTAGGTTTCGCTATCTCTAGGAATATCAAAGTTTACGACACATTCTAGGCTATCGATATCAATTCCACGAGCCAAAAGGTCAGTTGCAAGGAGTAGGGTTAGTTGCTTATCTTTAAACTTTTCTAAGATGACTTTTCTAAATTTGACATTGACATCACTAGCGAGGGAAACAGCCAAGATATCCCGATACTGTAGTTTTTCTTCTGCACTTCCAAGGTCTGATAGGCTGTTAAAGAAGACAAGACCTCGGAAATCCTCTACATGAGCCAGCTTTCGTAGCATATCCACTCGGTGACGTTGATCTACCTGCATGTAGAAATGTTGGATGTTGTCCAATTTTTGTTCAGAAAGATCAATGGTACGTGTGTTAGGCGCAATCTTCTTTTGGTCAAACTTGGTCGTGGCACTCATGTAGACGAGTTGATGGTCACGCGGTGCGTAGTGAGTGATTTTCTCGACAAAGTGTATCTGAGAATCATCGAGCAATTGGTCAAATTCATCCAGGATGATGGTTTCCACATTCATCATCTTGATTTTTTTCAATTTAATGAGTTCAAAGATACGGCCAGGGGTTCCAATCAGAATTTCTGGTCCTTTTTTTAGGCGTTCAATCTGGCGTTTTTGACTTGAACCTGATAGGAAGAGTTGGGCTGTCAAACCGATAGTCTCTGCCCACGTTTTACATACATCAAAAATCTGTCCAGCAAGCTCAGTATTTGGTGCTAGAATCAAGAGTTGCTGGGCTTTTTTCTTTTGTAGTCGGAGAAGACTTGGAAGGAGGTAAGCTAGGGTCTTACCAGTTCCTGTTGGGCTCACTCCTAGGAGGTTTTCTCCAGCAAGAAGGGGCTCAAATAGTTGAGTTTGAATGGGAGTGAATTCTTGGAAACCGAGTTGGTCACTCAGTTCTTGCCATTCAGTCGGTAGTTTAGTTTTCATTTTCTGCCTCAAATCTAATGCCAGCAGTCTGGCGCATGGTATATAGTAGGTCATGAACAGAGCTTGCATCTTCCAGCCAATTCTGGTAGAGTGTCTGTTCTGGTTGCTGGATCATCTGTGCAAATGCACCGACTTCCTCAGTCATCGTATGGGGAGCTTGTTGGATAGGGAGCTGGACTTGATTTCCTTGGTGGTCGGTAAAAATAGCCGAGCTGACATGTTCGATAGTGTTGAGCGTCAGGGTTCCATCTGTCGTATAAATCTCGCAAGGGAGATTGGAAGTGATGTTTTTTCCAGCCTTAATATGAACTTGATAGTCTGGGTATAAGAGGATACCATCTCCATTTAGGTCAATGCTATTGTCAAGCTGTTGCCCCTGATAGGTTGCATCCTTAGCTTTTCCAAAGAGACGAACGGCAGCGTAGAGGGGATAAATCCCTAAATCCATAAGAGCTCCACCAGCAAAACGGTCTGAAAAGACATTTGGTGTCTCCCCAGTCAACAAGTTAGGCATTTTGGAAGAATACTTGGCATAGTTGAAATCTGCTCCCAACACATGTTTGTCTGCTAAAAAGTTTTTGATGATAGTGAAAGCTTTTTCATGGTAATTGCGAGCTGCTTCGAATATAAAACAGTGATTTTTCTCAGCTGTGTGAATCAAATCCAGCCATTCTTGTGGCTGAGTGACGGCTGGCTTTTCAAGAATGACATGTTTACCAGCAGACAAGGCAGCTTTTGCCTGAGCAAAATGCAAGGAGTTTGGGCTAGCAATATAGACCACATCAAAGGAAGATTTGAATAAGACTTCTAATTGATCGAATAGTTGGATATTCTGATAGCGAGAAGCAAAGGTTGCTGCGGTTTCAAGTTTTCTAGAATAGACAGCGACCAGCTGGTATTTTCCACTGGCATGTGCCGCCTCTATAAAGTGATGGCTGATAGCGCCTGTTCCGATGACACCTAATTTAAGCATAGATACTCCTTTTCCGACTTCAATTCCTTCTTTCATTATAACATAGATAGACGGGACTATCCAACAGAGGGTAAAAATTTTAAAATAAGCTACTAGGACTTTCCCAAAGAAAGTGGTACAATAATGAGATGAGTAAATGAAATGGGAGGGAAAATGAGGTTATTACCTATTAGAAAAATATCACGTCAGTCTAAGAGGCTAGCGCTTTTTTTGACTTTTTGTGCAGGATATGTAGACGCTTATACTTTTATTGTGCGAGGGAATACCCTTGTAGCTGGACAAACTGGGAATGTCGTCTTTCTATCAGTGGGGCTCATTCAACACAATGTTTCAGATGCTAGTGCCAAAGTAATGACCTTGCTAGCTTTTATGATGGGGGTCTTTTTACTAACGATTTATAAGGAAAAATTGAGAATTGTGAAAAAGCCAATTCTGTCACTGATTCCTTTGGCAATCCTATCAATCATTATTGGTTTTGTACCACAGACTGTAGATAATATCTATCTAGCACCGCCCTTGGCCTTTTGTATGGGGTTGGTGACAACTGCTTTTGGAGAAGTGTCGGGTATTGCCTATAATAACGCTTTTATGACAGGGAATATCAAACGGACCATGCTGGCTTTTGGAGATTATTTCCGAACCAAGCACACACCTTTTTTGCGTGAAGGATTTATATTTGTTAGCCTGCTTAGTAGTTTTGTCCTTGGCGTTGTCTTTTCAGCCTATTTGACGATTTTTTATCATGAAAAGACCATTCTTGGTGTTCCTATTATGATGAGCATTTTTTACCTCAGCATGCTTTTAGCCTCTTGGCAGAAAAAAGTAAAAGAAAAGGTAAATTCCCAAACTAACTTCCACCGTTAATCCAAGTGGAAGTTAGTCTGATAAAGATCCTAAAAACCAGTGGAAATCCGTGTCAGGGTAAGTTCCATTGGTTTTACTAATGCTTGATTTTATTGCTTTTGTAACCAAAATGAATCGA
>NZ_PKIG01000013.1:2233-2841 GCF_002860905.1 Streptococcus oralis subsp. dentisani
CTTCCAATCGTCTGCTTTAGTTAGCCTACTGCGTCCCTCCATCACTACATACTCTAGTACAGGAATATCAACCTGTTGTCCATCGGATACACCTTTCGGTCTCTCCTTAGGTCCCGACTAACCCAGGGCGGACGAGCCTTCCCCTGGAAACCTTAGTCTTACGGTGGACAGGATTCTCACCTGTCTTTCGCTACTCATACCGGCATTCTCACTTCTATGCGTTCCAGCACTCCTCACGGTACACCTTCTTCACACATAGAACGCTCTCCTACCATACCTATAAAGGTATCCACAGCTTCGGTAAATTGTTTTAGCCCCGGTACATTTTCGGCGCAGGGTCACTCGACTAGTGAGCTATTACGCACTCTTTGAATGAATAGCTGCTTCTAAGCTAACATCCTAGTTGTCTGTGCAACCCCACATCCTTTTCCACTTAACAATTATTTTGGGACCTTAGCTGGTGGTCTGGGCTGTTTCCCTTTCGACTACGGATCTTAGCACTCGCAGTCTGACTGCCGACCATAATTCATTGGCATTCGGAGTTTATCTGAGATTGGTAATCCGGGATGGACCCCTCACCCAAACAGTGCTCTACCTCCAAGAATCTT
>NZ_PKIG01000015.1:0-1551 GCF_002860905.1 Streptococcus oralis subsp. dentisani
GGCTCTTTGTCAACTGTAGTGGGTTGAAGAAAAGCTAAGATCTAGAAAGGACGAAATTTGTCCTTTCTTTTTTGATATTGAGAGCGATAAAAATTCGTTTTTTGAAGTTTTCAAAGTTCCGAAATCCAAAGGCATTTCGTTTGATAAGTTTAACGAGATTATTGGTCGCTTCCAGTTTGGCGTTAGAATAGGGGAGTTGAAGGGCGTTGACGATTTTCTCTTTGTCCTTTAGAAAGGTTTTAAAGACAGTCTGAAAAAGATGATGAACCTGCTTTAGATTGTCCTCAATAAGTCCGAAGAATTTGTCAGGTTCCTTGTTCTGAAAGTGAAAAAGCAAGAGTTGATAGAGATTGTAGTGGTGTTTCAAGTCTTCTGAATAGCTCAAAATCTTGTCTAGAATCTCTTTATTCGTTAAGTGCATACGAAAAGTAGGGCGATAAAATCGTTTATCACTGAGTTTACGACTATCCTGTTGAATGAGTTTCCAGTAGCGTTTGATGGCCTTGTATTCATGGGATTTTCGCTCAAATTGATTCATGATTTGGACACGGACACGACTCATAGCACGGCTTAGATGTTGGACAATGTGAAAGCGGTCAAGAACGATTTTAGCGTTAGGAAAAAGTTTACTGGCAATATCGTAGTAAGGGCTAAACATATCCATCGTAATGATTTTCACCTGACAACGAACAGCTCGCTCGTAGCGCAGAAAGTGATTTCGGATGATAGCCTGTGTTCTGCCTTCAAGAACAGTGATAATGTTGAGCTTGTCAAAATCTTGTGCAATAAAGCTCATCTTTCCCTTTGTAAAAGCGTACTCGTCCCAGGACATAATCTCAGGGAGGTAAGAAAAATCAGACTTAAAGTGGAAATCATTGAGCTTACGAATGACAGTTGAAGTTGAAATAGCCAGCTGATGAGCAATATCGGTCATAGAAGTCTTTTCAATCAGCTTTTGCGCAATCTTTTGGTTGATGATACGAGGAATTTGATGATTCTTCTTGACGAGTGAGGTCTCGGCGACCATCATCTTCGAGCAATGATAGCACTTGAAACGACGCTTTTTCAGAAGAATTCTAGTAGGCATACCAGTCGTTTCTAGGTAAGGAATCTTAGACGGCTTTTGAAAGTCATATTTTTTCATTTGACTTCCACAATAAGGACAAGATGGAGCATCGTAGTCTAGTTTGGCGATGATTTCTTTGTGTGTATCCCTATTGATGATATCCATAAATTGGATATTAGGGTCTTTGATATCGAGTAGTTTTGTGATAAAATGTAATTGTTCCATATGATTCTTTCTAATGAGTTGTTTGATCGCTTTTCATTATAGGTCATATGGGACTTTTTTTCTACACAAAAAAGGCTCCATAATATCCATAGGGGGTTACCCACTACAAATATTATAGAGCCGAAAAATAACCCTGAGAGAGGCAAGACCTCTCTTTTTTGTGCAGTTGAGGAGCTAAAGGGTGCAGAATGGATGAAATGTGCCAAAAGTGTTTCTGAATCTGTTAGACTGTACACAGAAAGGGGAAGATTATGCTTAAA
>NZ_PKIG01000016.1:0-1532 GCF_002860905.1 Streptococcus oralis subsp. dentisani
GGTAAATTCCCAAACTAACTTCCACCGTTAATCCAAGTGGAAGTTAGTCTGATAAAGATCCTAAAAACCAGTGGAAATCCGTGTCAGGGTAAGTTCCATTGGTTTTACTAATGCTTGATTTTATTGCTTTTGTAACCAAAATGAATCGAAAAAAAGAGCGCACAAAATCCCCTCATCTGAAAGCGTTTCAGATTAAGTTCCGCTATGGTGGAAGTTAGTGTGAGACGTTTGAATGCGGTTAAAGGTTAGCCTTTAGAACTTATGTTGGAGTAATGTAGACGACTGACAGACGTCTTCTGCAGGTATTTTAGAAATGCCGAGAAGTTTAGGAATTTCTTCTCCATAGGTAAATGCAAAGAGCTCATAGGCTGACTTTCCATTCAAAGCAGCACGTTTGACGCTGTTGACATGAGAACAAACGAGATTGATGTCCTCTTGAGTTAAGTTGTCAAAGGAAGTTCCCTTAGGTAGAATGTCGCGAATCAGTGTGTGATTTTTCTCAATTCTCCCTTTCTGGTCAGAGCGATTAGGGTCACAAAAGAAGAGTTTACACTCTCCTCGCACATCCATTTCGATATCATCTACCCTGGCAAACTCTCCACCATTATCGGTAAGAATGACAGGGAAGAGTTGGAAGAAATCTTTGTCAGCTTGGTGAAGAGTGTTCTTGATGTCATAGAGGTGTTTGGTAACCTCAAGGGCAGTTTTATTATCCAGAAGCCTAGCGAAGATAAAGTTACAGAAAGATAAATTGAAGGTGAGTAGGACTTTACCTCCCATTCTGCCCATAACCGTATCCATTTCCAGCCAAGAGTCTAGTTGATTCAGTGCTAAATAATTTAGGAAATCTTCATAGGAACGTCCTTTTTTAGCTTCTTTAGGGATGGAAGGTAGTTTACTTTTCCGTCTTTCTTTGAATTTAACGGCTCTGGCTAGGTCAATAGGAGCGATAGATAGGTATCCTTTTCGGATGTGCCGATAGACGGTTGAGGAGCTGACATCAAGGTTATGAGTTTTGAGGATATGATAGATGTGTTGTCCCTTTTTAACCCCATCAGAAATGACTTTGTCCATTTCCCAGAAGGTCTTGGAATTGAGGGGAGTTCCTTCACGAGCTTCGACAAGAGTTTGTTCGTATTGTTTTTGAGCTTGTTTAGCGAGGTAGAAGATCTTTTTATAGCCACAATTCTGTCTTCTTTTAGGGCATCCATTACAGACAAAGGGAGCTTTGTCGAGTAGAGGGCAAGGAAGGTTATCGCATGTAGACTCTCGGACTTGTCTGTTTCGTTTGACTTCTTTGGAAACAGTAGTTGGGTCTTTTAGAATGGATTGTCCGATAGCTTTGAAGGTTTCACCGCGCTCTAAGCCTAGTTGGATATCATTACGGTCTGAAAGGGTAAGGTGTTTATGTTTTGTCATAGTGAGCCTCATTTCTAACTCAAACGTCTCATACTTAATTCCACCATAAAAATCCGTTTTAGACTAATTTCCACTTTGGTCAGGCAAGTGGAAGTTACTTTGAGAAATTACCA
>NZ_PKIG01000017.1:0-936 GCF_002860905.1 Streptococcus oralis subsp. dentisani
ACCTTAGTTGTAGCGCCCTGCACATTGGTTCGTCTTGTTCAGTTTTCAAAGGTCTTTGTCACTCACTTCTCTCAAGTGACAACTATATTAGTATATCACAGCAGCTTTCGCTTGTCAACACTTTTTGAAACTTTTTTAAAACTTTTTTTCATCAAGTGTTCCAACTGCAACATACCATAGTCCGTACGGGATTCGAACCCGTGTTACCGCCGTGAAAAGGCGGTGTCTTAACCCCTTGACCAACGGACCTGAGTTGTTATTTTCAACTCTTACTATTATACCGGCTTTTTGTTTTTTGTCAACACCTTTTTTAAACTTTTTTTACTTTTTTGCATGAATTCCTAATGAGTACGGATGTCAAACTCTTTAAACACAATACGTAAGTCTCTTAACACTCTTTGACGCCCTCGGAAGCGTTCATCTCTTAAGACGCGTTCTAACTCTTCTTGTTGCTCTTTATTTTGTTTACCTCTATAATTTCTTAGTGTTTCATGAAAGAGATAATAATCGTCTAGCCAGAGTCCTCCCTCACTTATACGATGACTTATCTCACCCACTTCTTCATAAAGCTCTTTATCATATCTCCGTTTTTGACTTTCTTGTTTACGGAGATAATCTAGAATTCGATTCCGGAATTTTGTTTTGAAGTATTTACGTAAACGAGGAATATCGTCTACTAGCCCTTCTTCGCTACTAATCAATTCATGTAGGCAAATCATTCCCTCTTGATCCCAGTCCGATAACTCCCACAAATGAAGGTAATATTCATTTCTACACTTATATACAATTCCCTGGACTTCTTCATACAATTCTTTAAGCATAATCTTCCCCTTTCTGTGTACAGTCTAACAGATTCAGAAACACTTTTGGCACATTTCATCCATTCTGCACCCTTTAGCTCCTCAACTGCACAAAAAAGAGAGGTCTTGCCTCTCT
>NZ_PKIG01000018.1:0-482 GCF_002860905.1 Streptococcus oralis subsp. dentisani
ATAATTGGTGACAATGGTTCAGGTGAAGTACCAAATGACAACCTTCCTAAGACAAATGTCCCAGGTACAGGAACAGTAACAGAACCTAACAAGAAACCATCACAACCAGTAGATGTAACAACACCAGCTCATAAGACACCAACACTAGATGTGAAACGAGATCCTGAGACAGGTGACGTTACAGTAACACCGAAGAAACCAGATGGCTCAATCTACCCACCAGGAACAGTAGTAGAAATCCCAGGTAAAGATGGCAAGCCAATCACAGTTACAATCGGTGAAGACGGTAAAGGTAAAGTACCAAACAGTGAATTACCAGACGGTAAAGTTCCAGGAACAGGTAAGATTACCGAACCAGGTAAACCAGCTGTAGAAGTTCCTAATGTAACAACACCAGCTAAATTTACACCAGAAACACCAGTAACTGAAAAACCTGGTAAGATTGAAATTACTCAACAACCAAATGGAAATGCGATTGTAAC
>NZ_PKIG01000019.1:0-356 GCF_002860905.1 Streptococcus oralis subsp. dentisani
GCAAGCACGTCAGCAAGTACATCAGCAAGCACATCAGCAAGTACGTCAGCTTCAACAAGCGTAAGTACCTCAGCAAGCACGTCAGCTTCAACAAGTGCAAGTACATCGGCTAGCACGTCAGCTTCAACAAGTGCAAGCACCTCAGCAAGTACGTCAGCTTCAACAAGTACAAGCACATCGGCTAGCACATCAGCTTCAACAAGCGCAAGTACATCAGCAAGTACATCAGCATCAACAAGCGCAAGCACATCAGCAAGTACATCAGCATCAACAAGTGCAAGTACCTCAGCAAGTACGTCAGCTTCAACAAGCGCAAGCACATCAGCAAGTACGTCAGCTTCAACAAGCGCAAGCAC